>CAZHHK010000044.1:0-23284 GCA_964531405.1 uncultured Spirochaetales bacterium
TTATAAATATATAATTGATACAAATTTGTCAAATGGTTTAATATTTGACAGAAGCCAACATAATTAACGGAGTATAATATGAAAATATTGATTGTAGGCGGAGTTGCAGGCGGTGCTACAACTGCTGCAAGATTAAGGCGTGTTGATGAAAAATCTGAAATAATTTTATTTGAAAAAGGCGATTATATATCCTATGCCAATTGCGGCTTGCCATATTATATAGGGGATGTCATAAATGACAGAATGAAACTGTTTGTGCAGACTCCGGCAAGTTTTAGCAAGAGGTTTAATATTGATATCAGGATTAAATCAGAGGTTGTGAAGATCAATCGTGACAAAAAAAATATAGAAATAAAAAAACTAAATTCCGGTGAAACATATACGGAAAAATATGATTATCTTGTTTTATCACCGGGAGCAAATCCTATTATTCCACCTATCCCCGGAATTAATGATGACAGGATTTTTACTCTCCGAAATGTGCCGGATACGGATAACATAAAAAATTTTATAAATGAGAAAAAACCAAAGCGGGCTGTCATCATAGGAGCGGGTTTTATCGGCCTTGAGATGGCAGAAAATCTTCACAATAAGGGGATTTTTGTAACAATTGTTGAAATGGCTGATCAGGTCATGAATGTACTTGATTTTGAAATGGCATCAATGGTACACCAGCATCTTAAAACGAAAAATGTAGAGTTTTATCTTAAAGACGGGGTTTCATCTTTTGAAAAACGCCAAGATGAAAGGATCACTGTAAAACTTGCAAGCGGCAGGGAAATTTTAACAGATATGGTTATTCTATCGATTGGTGTTAAGCCCGATATAAAGCTTGCCAAGGAAGCCGGATTAAAAATAGGCGATCTCGGAGGTATTGCTGTTGATGAATATATGAGGACAAGCGATAAAAATATTTATGCTCTGGGAGATGCTGTTGAAGTAAACAGCCCAATTCTCAATAAAAAAGTCCTCATACCTCTTGCAGGTCCTGCAAACAAACAAGGAAGAATTGTCGCTGACAACATTGTGTTTGGCAATAAATCAAGATATTCAGGCACAATAGGCACGGCAATCGCAAAGGTTTTTGATCTGACGGTAGGTACAACCGGAGCATCAGAAAAATCTCTGCAAAAAGAAAAAGTCCCGTTTATTTCTTCTATAACTCACAGTTCATCTCATGCAGGATATTATCCTGATGCAATACCTATGTCGATTAAAATATTATTTTCTCCTGATGATGGCAGGCTCTTAGGCGCACAAATAGTAGGCTATGACGGAGTAGACAAGAGAATCGATGTTATAGCATCATTATTAAAATGCGGCAAAACCATTTATGACCTCGAAGATGTTGAGCACAGTTATGCACCGCCGTATTCATCGGCAAAGGATCCTGTTAACATTGCAGGATTTGTTGCTGAAAATATTTTAAAAGGCAGAATGAAGATAGTTCACTGGCATGATATATTAAATAATGAAATCTCGAATTTATTTCTAGTGGATGCAAGAACCCCGGATGAATATAAGCTTGGATCAATCGAAGGCGCAATTAATATTCCTGTTGATTCAATTAGAGACAGACTTAATGATATTCCTAAAAATAAAAAGATTGTGGTATTCTGCGGAGTGGGGTTACGGGCTTATGTGGCTGTGAGAATATTGATGCAAAATGGTTTTAAGGATGTTTATAATTTATCTGGCGGTTACAAGACCTTTGAACATGTAACAAAAAAACAGAGTAATGAAGATATTTATGAAAAAGATTTTATAGGTAAAGATGATAATATCTATCAGACAAATCTTGATAAAAAGGGAGATTATAATAAAAAAGTCATCGATGTTGATGCCTGTGGATTGCAATGCCCGGGTCCTATAATGAGACTTAAAGATGAGATGGATAAAATAAATCCAGGCATGAGGATTTTTATAAAAGCCTCTGACCCTGGATTTTATACCGATGTCAAAGCATGGTGTAATGTTACAAATAATATTCTGATTTCTCTTGAGGAAGATAAAGGCACAATAAAAGCCCTTATTGA
This sequence comes from uncultured Spirochaetales bacterium, assembly GCA_964531405.1. Taxonomy (GTDB): domain Bacteria; phylum Spirochaetota; class GWE2-31-10; order GWE2-31-10; family JAFGQB01; genus CAZHHK01. The sequence goes on from CAZHHK010000044.1 coordinate 2,037, forward strand.
AAAATCGATCAGTTTGAATACAAATAAAACTGTTCCTGGAGAATCAAATAAAACAATCGTTGTTTTCAGTGATGATTTTGACAAAGCTCTGGCTTCGTTTGTTATTGCCAATGGAGCAGCATCGATGGGCAAAAAAGTAACGATGTTTTTTACATTCTGGGGATTAAATATTATCAAAAAACAAAAAAAGCCTCATGTCAAAAAGGATTTTATGGGATTCATGTTTGGCAGAATGCTTGCAAAAAACAGTAAAAAACTTGCTATGTCAAAACTCAATATGGGCGGAATAGGTCCTCTTATGATGAGAATGAGGATGAAATCCAAAAATATCGACTCATTAGAGGAAATGATAAAATCCGCTTTAAATAATAAGATAACGCTCATTGCATGTCAGATGTCAATGGATATGATGGGCATAAAGAAAGAAGAGCTAATAGACGGAGTTACAATAGGCGGAGTTGCAACATATCTTGAAGAAACAGAGAAATCTAATCTGAATTTGTTCATTTAATAAAGAAGTGTTTGTAAATATTCAGCTTTTCACTCAATATATTGAAATACATTATTATCAAATTTAATATCAGCATAAACCTTTGATAAAACGTTGCCTGCAACAAGATAGGTACCGATTGCATCTGCTTTGCAGTATCTTAACAGTTTATCACGAGCTTCAATATTCCCTGCTTGCCACCTATAGTATAAAAGCACAGCTTCGTAACCATCGGTATCAATAAGGTCATCAGGTCTTTTAATATTTAAATCTCGCTCAATGTTTTTTAATCCATTTTTATAGCCAGCGTGATAACATACCCATCTCAGATCAATATGTGGGCAGCATATATCGGGAATATTAAATTTTCGCAAGATAAATGGCATATCAAAAGAATTTCCATTAAATGAAACTAACAATTTTGATTCTGCTACTAGATCAAGGAAGGCTTCGAGGTTTTCCTGATGTACAAAGGAATGAATATTTTGGTTTTTGTAAGCCGCTATTACCGTAATGATACTATCGTAATATGCCATACCAGATGTTTCTATATCAAAAAATGTAGCATTATTAAAATATTTTGCCAATATACGCCAGTGCTCTTTTAATGGAAAATTCTTTATAAAAAAATCAATGTTGTCATTCTCAAGGGCTTCTTTACTTCTTTTTAAATCATCGAGAAAATTATCAAGTCTTACATTTTTAAAGGGAAGGTCATGGGGATTTTCCAGACATTTATCCCAATTATTGAAGCCAAGTGACTTTAATTTAATATCCGTTTGATCACCGATATTACGGCAATGAATAAAAATTTCGTCAATCAGTGAAGACGCTCCCGTTTTAATTTTAAATTTTTTGCCGCTTTTTCAAGTTTTTTAGCGAGCTTTATTTTTTCTTCATCGATTACCGGATCGACTACCGATGAAATAGACGATTTTAAAATTTTAATTTCCGGCATTACGATCTTTCCTTCGATCAATGCTCTTAACAGAGATTTAGTACATTCTATTGATGCGTTTGACTCAATCAACAATTCCTCGAGATCGTTATTGTTTATTCCTGGAGGCAATGGAGGCACGCATGAAGGACAGCCAGAACTGCATTCACATTCATCAATAATATTAATCGCGAGTTTAAGACATTCCTCCAACTGTTCATAAATTTTTTCTGAGTAGCCGACTCCACCCTCAATGGTATCAAAAATAAACAATGCGCTCTGCCAAATCGATTCATCGTGTATCAGAGCTACGTCGGTATCTATATCATTATAATCAGCCATGCACAGCATAGGAGAAATATTTTTAACCAGATAACTCAAACCAAAAAGACCAGCACCTATGAATCGCTTATCAACAAGGCATATTGATTCAACCCAATCACGAGGTGGAACAATACTTATTCCAACCGTGTTGTATTCAAACGGCGGGAGGGTTATGGGTCCATAACCTATATTCTCCAGAGTTTTTTCCTTTATTTTTTTATATAACTTGGGCTGTTTGTTTATATAAATCGATCCGAAGTTAATGTCTGCATTGTTTAATTTTTTTGATTCTTCCTTTTCGGTCATTTCGACTCTGCCTTCCCAGACAGCTTCGGTATAATAATCCACATCAATCATATCCACATGACAAAGTTTTTTATCAAGATCAAGATCAAGCGAAAGATATTTTGTCCCGAGGTGCTGATAAATCGCATCCTTATAAAGTGTGCCTCTTGCACCAATAGGATCAAGCTCCCCAATTACAGTAGTCCCACAGTAAATCTCGATATTGTAATCCGTCATTCCACGGATATTAACACCTCGTGCGGGATAATCCTGTAGGGCATATCTTAATGTATCCATATAAGGCATAACTGTTTTTTCTTTTTTTAATATTTCTAAAGCAGCTGGATAAACCCTGCTGTTAAAATAACTTTCAGTTTGTCGAAGAGGATATTCATAAGCCGCACAGGGCAAATGTTGGAGCAGGATATACGGATTGTCCGCACTAAGCCATGCCTGCTCTATTGGGGTTTTGATTATAAATTCAGGATGATGCACAATGTACTGATCAATAGGCTTATCTTTGGCTATATAAACAACAATAGATTCATTCGCCTTCCTGCCGGCTCTTCCAGCCTGCTGCCAGAAACTTGCTATTGTACCGGGATAACCTGATAATATACAAAGCTCAAGATCGCCAATGTCGATACCAAGCTCGAGGGCGTTGGTCGATATTATACCGATTAGCTTCCCCGTCATTATGTCTTTTTCAAGGCTTCTTCTTTCTTGAGGCAATAGCCCTCCCCTGTAAGGCTTAACAAGGTGTTTTATCTCAGGACATCCATCTGTTACAGCCTTGTAGAGTCTTTCTACTTCCTGTCTGGCTCTGCAAAAACAAATCGTACGTACTTTATTTTTAACCGCTTCTCTTATTAAAGGTATAGAGACAAAACTCGATCCTTTGCGGAAAGAATTTAAGCTCTCATCTTCAATAATCGGAGGATTTATAAAATAAATCTTTTTGTTTGATTTTGGTGCTCCATCGTTTTCAACAAGCACGAATGAATTATGAAAAAGATTTTCGGCAAGTTCTTTAGGATTACCGACCGTAGCCGATGAACAGACGAAAACAGGTTTTGAGCCGTGAAGATCACATAATCTTAAAAGCCTTCTAAAAATATTCGATACATGAGAGCCAAACGCCCCCCTGTATGTGTGAACCTCATCAACCACTATGTATCTTAATCTTGACAAAAAAACTTTCCATCTTCTATTATTGTTTGGAAGTATTCCATTGTGAAGCATATCCGGATTTGTTATTACAAAATCGGCCTGCTTCTGGATACGATTACGCTCTTCAACCGGAGTATCGCCATCAAATGTGCCTATCCTGGAAGAATTAACGGCAAGATTCATTATCCTGCTGAATGTATTCTCCTGATCCCTTGACAGTGCTTTTGTAGGATAAAGCAAAAGCACCGTAAACGGTGTTTTTGCATTTAAATATTCATTAAGTATTGGTAAAAAAAACGAAAGGGTCTTACCGCTTGCGGTACTGGATACAAGCAAAGTGTTTTTATTATCGGATATTAAATTAAAAGCATGGTATTGATGAGAATAAAGCTTTGTGATCCCCTGTTCAAACAATATTCTTTTTATTTCAGGATTTAGATTGTCAGGAAAATCGTTAAAATCACCTGGTTTTTTTTCGATTATTTTTAAAGACTTGATTTCTTTTTTGAATTTTGATTCTATAAATAAAGACAGGTTATGCATAAATTTTCCCAGATTTAATTATAAATATTGCATATTTTTTTTAAATAATCAAAAATTTTTTTTTAAAGTGCCAAATAATTTTTTTGCCTGTTTTATTCTTGTTCCATTACCAAATACACAAATAGAATAATCTTTTAATGCTTTTTCAAAAATAGATTTAAAAAATTTAATATCGTCAAGCTTTGTGCTTAGTATATCATACCGTTCTTTTTGATACATCTCCTGAGTAATGCCTATAATATAATTTGCACATGCAATTTGTCCCTTTTCCTTTTGAGGAATATATTTGTCATAATTTTTTATAGTACCTATAATATATTTAACAATTTCATCATCGTTAAGATTCAATTCTTCTATATATTTATAAATACTAAAAAAGGCATTCAAAGTATTCTCAATATTCGGATCCCTGTAGGAATAAATCAATACCCTGCCGTTTCTTTCTATGGATGTGCCTGCGCCGTATGCACCTCCCTGAACCCTGACCCTGTTCCATAAATAATCAAGATCTATAATCGTACGCAGCACCTGCATATGTCCACGAGTGAATGACGGATATATTTTTTTCAGATTAAATCCCATCCCGACTGACATGACCCTATTGTTTGTAATTATTCCTTCATTTAATTTTTTTAGCTTAAATTTATATTCATTATACTTTACAGGACTAGAAAAAATATTTTCATCGATGATTTTCAAATGTTCTTTGAAACAATCATAATCTTCGCTTGAACAAGTAACACTTATCAGTAAATTGTTTTTGTTAAAAATAATTTTTGCCGTTTCAACAAGATTATTTATAACCTCTTCGTATCTTTTATCAAAATTATTTATTATATCAATTAAAAATTCTATATAAGTGATTCCTGAAGACTGCTCTTCATACATACCACTTTGGGAGAAATACGAAAAAATTCTCTTGTGCATCAAATTAATGGAATTACTGTCTATTTTGTCCTTTAAGATAGATTTTAATTCCAGAAGAAGCTCTTTAATCCTTTTTTTATTATCATAGACTGTATTATTGATGATCTCAACTATGAGCTTAATAAGCTCATTTGTCTTTTCAAGTAAAGCTTTTCCATTTACAATAAAATACGGGAAGTATTCTTCAGCAGTATCCTTTGATCTAAAAAGATGATTATCAAAATCGATCCCCCCTGTATGAATATTAATCTCATTCGACAGATCTTTATAATCAAAATTTTTCGTAGTTAACTCGGATAATAATTCCTGTAAAAGATTTACATACTGTATCTTATCCTGGCTTACACCTTTTGTGTTAAACAATAAGCTCAAATAAATTATTTTATTGGTATCAAGTGGATGATGAAGCACCTTCAGGTTGCCTTCGTTGTAGACAATTGTCGGAAAAAAATCAGCTTTCTTTTTTATATCTTCAAGACTCAATCTCGGTATAGTCATCAAGTTTTCATAATTGTCCGGCTGTGATTGATAATCTTTAAGAATTTTTGTATTATCAATTATTTCATTCAACTGTTTTTGCGTTAATGATTTTTTAATATCACTAAGTTTTTTCTCAACAGCTCTTTCTCTTTTTAATAGTAAATTTTTATCTGGTGACAGATTGATATATGCCACATGTCTGTTATCAATGAAATATTTTTTGATTAATTCTTCAAAGTACCCATTTTTGGATCTTTCCCTGATAGAGCTTATGACTTCTTCGTATTTAAGGTGCATAAGCGGGTCTTCATCATAAAGCCAGCTGGTGAGAATCAATATGTTATTGGACAGTCCTTGTGAATACTCACCGTCGGCTTCTCTGTAAATGAATTCAATATGATTTATACTTGCCTCAATAAGTTTTTTGTCTATGCTGTTTTTTGCAAGATCTTTTAAAGTTTTAAATACCGTTTGCTTGAAGAGAGCTTGCTTATCTTTACTGCAATTTTTTGCTACAATGCTAAAATACGTGTTTAGTATTTCCGACTCATAAGTCCCAAATATATCCTCGCCTATTCCCGCATCAAGAAGAGCATTTTTTAAAGGAGACGCCGGAGTATCAAACAAAATATGCTCGAGTATTGTAAATGCAAGGACAAGCTCTTTATCCGTAGCTTTATTCAAACCAAAATTAATGGTAAATATTTCTTTGTCTTCCACAGGATCGTTTGCAGATATCGGATAAAATTTTTTGATTTTTATCGGCTTATCAAAAGCTTTCTGGCATTTTATTTTAGAATCAACTTTTATTTCATCAAAATCTTTTAGATATTTATTATCTATAAAATCAAGCTCATCCATTGTATTGCCATCGCCGAATAAGTAAATGTAACTATTTGAAGGATGATAGAATTTTTTATGATAGGCTAAAAATTTTTTCTCCGTAAGATCAGGAATATAATCAGGATCACCACCGGATTCAAAAGCATAAATCGTATCGGGAAACAACCCGCTTTGAATATTCTTGAATATTATCTGATTCACGCTGGATAGAGCGCCTTTCATTTCATTGTAAACAACGCCTTTATAGGACAGAGGCTTATCAATATCATCAAGCTCAAGATGGCAGCCTTCCTGCATAAGAATCAATTTGTTGTTGTAAATTTCAGGATAAAAAACCGCATCAAGATAAACATCGATGAGGTTAAAAAAATCCTTTGTATTCATGCTGGCAACAGGGTACATAGTTTTATCTGGGAACGTAAAGGCATTCAAAAATGTATTCACCGAGCCTTTTAATAATTCTACAAAAGGCTCTTTAACCTTAAACTTTTTTGATCCGCAGAGCACCGAATGCTCAAGTATATGGGGCAATCCCGTATTGTCAACCGGTGGCGTTTTAAATGTTATTGAAAAAACCTTGTTATTGTCATCATTTTCAAATTTAATTAATCTTGCTTTTGTTTTAACATGTTCAAAAATCAAAGCATTTGACTTAATTTCATCGATAAATTCATTATGAATGAGCTTAAATCCATTATATATCTCGCCTTTGATGAATTCCAAAGCGCTCTCCTTGCGAATAAATGACAATAATTGCTTTTATTTGCTTTGATAATTTATAAAGTCATTAACAAATGATTGATTGTATTTAGAAGAAATTTCTTTATTATTGTCAAGATAATTCTGTTTAAATTTTACTATATCATTTATAGAATAAAGATTGGATTTCAAATTTTCACCGATCATATAACCAAGATAAGCATTTTTAAAAAGAGCGGAAGAATCTTTAATCTGATTGATTTTTTTTAGATTAACCTTATCATCAAGCTCTACTTTTTTATTGTTAGAATTATAATAGATAATTTTGATTTCAGCAAAATCAGCCTGAGGCACAGCCAGATTCTTAAATTTCAAAAGCATTATAATTTTATCTTCAATGTAATAGTCATTGATGCTGGAGCTTTGCTGTAATATGTTTTCTCCGCCGATCATTTTATAATCGATCTGACTGTTTAATCTAATATTGATATTTAAGTCCCTGCTTTTACCTGCAGGTTTATAATAGACAAGCAAAAAATAGTAATTTAAATCATCTTCAACAAATTCGGTAACGATCTTATTTTTTTCAACAGAAACATCTTTACACAGATAATTTATTATCTCCTGAGTATTAATCATCCCGGAATCTATATTGCTGTTGGTTTTAAAATTTTGCATTAAATACAAAGCACTGTTTTCCCTTAAATTAGGCACAACATTGATGTTATTATAAAGACCACTGGATAAGTAATAATTGACTTCATTCGTACTTTCTTGAGCATAATTGTTTGATTGTTCTTCTTTCAAACTTTCTGATTCATCAACCCTGGCTTTTGAAAGCCTTAGCGCATTTATTTTCTGTTTTTTATCTGCGCTTTCTAAATCCCCTTTCAAAACTTCATCATCAGAGCTTTGAGGTTTTTTTTCATTGTCACTAACAAAACTGAACAATACGCTCCCGTCTGGAGCATTATTGGTTTCTCTGCTTGTTTTTTCTTTATCTTTTGCAAGCTTAAATTCACTTTTTATAACAGATTCCTTAGTCTTTGTTTCTGATGTTTCGTTTTTTACAGAATCATTCATGTTAACTTCTTTATTTACAGCCTGAAATTGTACTTTTTTAAATTTGAATAAATAATTCTTTAATGTGATTCCAGATATAATTATAATAATAAAAATCGATGCAATGCTTAAATAAAACTTATAATTAAAATAAAGCACACTTTTTTTTTCTTCAAATTTATAATTATCTAAAATTTTATTCTTGACCTCAGCCTTGTGCTTTTCATCGATGATTATGTTTGTTTTTTTAAAAAATTTATCTATTCTTTTCATAGTATTTCAAAAATTAATTTTACTCAATACATCCTTTATTTTTTCGCAGGATTTGACGATTATAGAGCTTACCGTTTTTTCATTCAAATCAAGGGTTCTAGCAATATCCCTGTTTTTAATATTAAAAAAATAGCGCATTTCTATAATTTCTTTCTGTCTGGGGGACAGAGCTTTAAATGCATTTTTAAGCATTTTTTTATCCTCATCCCTGATTATATTGTCAATAGGTGAATCCACTCCTTCCATAAGATTAAAATCTATTTCATCGTCAATGCTTAGGTGTTTCTTCCTAAAAAAATCGATGAGCATGTTTTTGATTATGGTGTACATCCATGTTTTAAAGCAGGACTTCATTTCCCTGAATTTGTCAAGATTATTGACGATTTTAATGCAGGCATTTTGAGTCAGATCCTTTGCATCTTCGCTATTTTTTACCCTTATCCTGTAAAAATGCCAGATTAAAGGATAAATTTTATCAAAGAGCATTTCGAGTGAGCTCCGAGAGTAAATTGCCTTTTTTGCCAAAGTATTTAAATCTGTTTTTAACATCTAAAATCTATTAACCTCTCGGCTCTCATTAAAATTTATACGAATAATAATGGATAATACTTATTACCATTATATATTTTTAATTATATGTTAATTCATACCCTTTGTCATTCCTGCGAAGGCAGAAATCTTTAAAATTTCAGCAACTCAAACATTAAAGTATCTTCCCTAATTAATCACAGGATAAGTGTGCATCATCATCTTAATATTATGAATACTGCTGTCAACTTTTAATTTTTGCTCGTAATCCATTGTGTTAATAAGACTGCATCTGTCCTGTAATTTTATCTTATATTTGATCTGGAGAATCCTGTAATTTAAAAAAGTTGCATACTGAGAATTATTCTCATCAAACTCAAAATCATCATATTCTTTAAGTTTATCAAAGTATTCTTCAGGATAAAAAGCCAGATGTTTCTTTATTTTTTTAATTATATAATTTTTTTCATTAATATTTTCAAGAAATTCTTCAAAATGACCTTTGTTTGTATTTAATGCCTTTGCTAAAATCTCTTTGCCTCCCCAGATGCCGCTTAACAGACTCTTACGGCTTGAAATACTTTCCAGAAGGTATATTAAAAGTGTAACCTCAAGATAATTTTCATAAGGAGTCTTTTTTTTATCGAATTTAAAATTCTCAATCTCCTTTAACATGATGTCTATTGTTAGATCCGTTTCATTAATCGTTTTAAAAGGTTTGCTTTTATACAAACTTACAGGCTCAAAAAATAAAGTTAAATTTTCCTTTGTATAATTTTTATAATCATTGTCTCTTATCCTTATTGGAGTACCTATTTTAAATTTAATGTAATCAACAATTGTATATGAGCCTTCGATATATTCATTATCTATTGTGAATAATCCTGGAGAAAGCACAAACAATATCTTATTGATACACTTTATTCTTTTTAAAATTTTGTTTATATTAATCATAACAAATTAATTATATTAAAATTTCTGCTGTAATTAAAATTATTTTACCAATAATTTATATTGATTAATTTTTTATAAAGACGAACAAAAAAATATTTCTTGACAAACCTTTATTAGTTTTATATTCTACTTTTGTTATATTTCAAAGGAAGCGGAGTGAGAATCTCCCACTAGCCCGTAACTGTGATTGGGGACGAGTCTGTTATAATTACAGCCACTGTTTATAATGGGAAGGCTTTAAACAGGCAAGGATAATAACCCATAAGTCAGGAAACTTTGGTATACAAAATCAAACGATGTTTGACTTCGAGGAAAGAGTCAGATGTATTTTTATTATTTTTAAAAATAATCTTATCTGTACTCTTTTCTAAATAATTTTAGAAAGGAGATATTAAATGAAAAAGAAAAAGCTATTCACTTTATCCTTATCTGTTTTTATTTTATTAATTTTTTTAATCGGATGTCAGGAGCCGGTAGAAAAAAAAGAAGATAAAGAAACCAGCAAAGCCAATCTTACCGGTTATTGGAAATCCAGTTATGGCGATGGGTTTGAAATTACAGGAACTATTTTTACTCAATATGACGATGCTTCAAAAACAGTGAGTTTTGCTGGCACAATTGTCAATAACCCGGATTTAACTAATTCTTCAAATTATATAACGATTAAAATCACAAATGGAGGAACATGGGGAAAAACTCTTGGCAATTATTATGTAATTCATTACAAAGATTTTGCAGCAACAACTGTTAAAGAAAGCTGTGCTTACAAATCCGGTGGACAAAGCGATAATGCTACTCAAACAGGTGCTGAAACAGAGTTTACAATAGCAAACGGTTATTTCGCATATTATGGCGATTATATTAAACAATAATATTTTATGAAAATAAATTTAATACTTATGAATGCAAAGAACATCTCCATACTATTCTTTGCATTCATACTTTTATTTTATTCAATAGTACCTGTTTATTCTAATGATAGTAAAAAGGATTTAACTTCTGATATTAAGGAAGATGATCCTTTTGTTTTAGAGGGCAACGAGCTTACTATCATCGAGACTCAGGAAAAAAGCCAGGATATAAAGATAATAACAAAAGAAGATGTAGAGAAAATAAATCCTTTAAATTTAGCCGATCTTCTTGAAAAAAAAGAGAATCTTATAATCTCAGAATATGGCTCTTATGGTAATCAATCTACAATCGGATTGCGCGGAATGGGTGGAAAAAGAATCGCTATTCTTATTGATGGAGTCCCGGTAAACTCAGAACAATCTGGCGATTTTGATCTTTCAAAGATAAATGTATCCAATATCGAAAAGATAGAAATAATCAAAGGCGGATCTGACAGTAAATACAATGTATCCGGAGCAATCGGAGGCATTATAAATATCATTACAAAGAAAAAAAATAACGCCGGCTTTAAAATTTACTCCTCTGTTTCAAATCTCTTTTATTATCCTGACTTTTATTATCCCAAAAGAGCAACTAAAAAAGAAGATAAACAATTTTCAAAATGGTATGATTTTTTTGATACACAGCACGGGACTTTTGGTTTTGGCATAGGCAATCAACATGTTTATTGGAATACAGACTGGTCCGGGACAAGAGCTTTTAATCATTTTATATATAAAGATGAAGATAATATAAAGAGAAGAAGGATTGATAATGAAATATATGATACTTTTGCTTCTACTTATCTTACGATTAATCTTCCTCAATATATGAGGCTTATATTCTCCGGAGAGCATTATTATGGTTATAAATATATGCCGGGTCCGATAAATTCAACAACCGTTGGCAAACAGATTGATACAACAGGGAAAGGGACGATTTTTTTTGATGCGGATTTTATAGGGACAGATAGAGTTGATACAGAGTTTATTGTAAGCAATAATTTTACAAATAAAGAATGGTATGAAGATATACATACCGACTCAAAAAAAGTTACGAGTAATCATGCCCAGGATAGTATTAATGTAATAAACAGATGGGGTTTTATTTTAGCCGATTGGGCTACATTAAGAATTGGAGGAGATTTTTCGTATACATATCTTGATTCAACAGATTTAGGAATAATTCATTCATTTAACGGCGGCGGTTGGCTTACCTGGGAATTTTCTATTAAAAAAATAGTAGAAATAATTCCTTCAGTTAAACTTATCTATTACAAAAAATATCCTGTTGCAGTACCTAAACTCGGATTTGTTTTTAATATAAATGAAAACTGGAATATAAGAAGTAATTTTTTTAGAGCATACAGAATGCCTGCGTTGGACGATCTTTATTGGCCCAAACAAGCAGGATATGAAGGAAATCCAAATTTAAAGCCGGAAGACGGCTTTGGCGGAGACTTTATCCTTGGTTACAATAAAAGCAATATCTTATCCGCAGAGACATCATTATACGTCACATATTTAAATGATGCAATATCATGGCAATCGGGTAAAGGAGGAAAGTGGACGCCTGACAATATAGGCCGCGCTATGTATTTTGGAAGTGATACGTTTATTAAAAGTGATTTTTCAAAATATGTAATTCTTTCCTTAAATTATTCCTTTTTACTAACCTATTTTCTTTCGGATGAAGTTAATTTCAGCGATGATAAAAGAATGCCTTATACTCCTATGCATAGTATCGGTCTTTGTGCAGAGTTCAATTGGAATTCGGGACAGATCAATCTTGTAGCAAAATATACTTCTGAGCGCTATACCACTGTATCTAATGTTACCGAATTGCCCGGTTATTTTAACATTGATATTAATTTTTCTCAAAAAATAAAAATTTTTACAATATTTGCATCTGTAAAAAATGCCTTGAATAATTTATATTACCTTATAGATGGTTATCCGATGCCCGGCGGATCTGTTACAATTGGAGTCAAAATTGAATACGAAGGTGTTTTTAAGAAAAATAAAAACGAAACAACAGAGGAAGCAAAATGAATGTTATATCTTCATGGTCAGGAGGCAAGGACAGCTGTCTTGCGTTATATAAGGTCCAACAGCAGGGTCATAGCATTAAAACATTGATGAACTTTGTTTCCGCAGAGCATAAAAGATGCAGCTTTCATGGAATACCTTTTGAGTTAATCAAAATGCAATCCGAAGCTCTTGGCATTCCTCTGGTAGCAAAAGAAATACCAGATGAAGGCAAGAAATATGAAGAAAATTTTAAATCCTGCGTTAATGATTTAAAAAAGAAATATGATATAAAAGGAATAATTTTTGGTGATATATATCTAGATGAACATAAAAAATGGGTTAGCCGTGTCTGCAATGATCTTAAAGTAAAGGTGTTTGAACCTTTATGGCAGCTGCCCGTTGATGATATAATAAAAGAATTCATTGATCTTGGGTTTAAATCGATAATTGTAAGCGCAAAATCTGATTTATTCGATGAAAGTTTTATCGGACGTGTAATCGATCACAAATTGATTGAAGAATTAAAAAAGAAAAATATATGCATATGCGGAGAAAACGGCGAGTTTCATTCCTATGTTTTTGACGGACCTATTTTTAAAAAGAAGATAAATATTAAAAAAACGGATAAAATTTTAAAAAACGGCTTATGGAAGCATTGGCATCTCGATATAAAAGAATTTGAATTTGAAGATAAGTAATATTTTTTAACTGCATTTTTAAAATTATTTAATTAGTTTAAGATATTATCCAACTATTAAACTCATAATATGATTAGTTTTTTAGACTCATCTGCTACTTCGCCGTTTTATATTTTTGTAAAATTTTGTTTTTTAATATATTAAAATGGTATAATTAGTTTTATTATAGTCAAAATTTCTATTTTTTGCACTTTTCTGATTTCAAGAATCATAAAATTCAATAAAAAGTAATAATTTTTATGATGCATTGATAATTTTGGTAAAAAATATTATACTATAAATGAAAATATCTTTAATCATTGAAGGAATTTTAAATGAAATGCAGCTTTTGTAAGAGTAATGATGCAATTATACATGTTCATGAATATACAAGTAATGGCATAAAAAAAATAAATCTCTGTCTAAATTGTGCTATAAAAAACGGATTGAATGTGTCATCTGTGCAGGAACTGGACAAACTTTTTAACAATCTCGTAAAGAATCTCGCAGGCGCTGATAATGGGATAACACAAAGCGCAGAAAAAATAACTAATACAAATCATAAAATAACTTTATCTTGCCCGTCTTGTAAAACAACAATCATCGATATAAATGAGAATATTAAACTCGGTTGTCCGATTTGCTATTCAATGTTTGAGCATGTTATTGATCTCGTTGTCTTTAAGATCAATGGTTCTCTGGATTATTTGGGTAAGCTCCCCATAAAACTCGGTAAAATAAAAGATGACAAAGCGGTTTTAAACAAACTTAAATTGGAATTAAAAGGTTGCCTTAAATCTGAAGAATACGAGAAAGCCGCCTTGATAAGAGACAAAATTAAAATGATAAAAAAAACCATACAAAAGAGGATAAGCAAGAATGCTTAAAACAGACATTATTAATAATTCAGCTATCTATGCCCCTGTTATTTTAAGCAAGATATATATAATTAGAAATCTTGAAAATTATCCATTTAGTTTAACCTGTACTCAGGAAAAAAAAGATGAAATTGAAGAAAAAGTTATAGATTACTTGTCTCTTAATTATAAAGATATAAGAATAAGTGATTACAAGAACAAAGCGCATAAATTTGATATCATTGATGAAATGCTGTTAGGAAAAAACAATAAAATAGGTAAAATAATTAATTTTGAAAAAAGAGAGATTTCATTGGTTTTAAATACAAATGACCATATAAACATTATTGTCTCGGATAATAATTTTAATATAGAAGAGTCATATAAAAAAGCCGAAGATATCGAAAATCAGCTTGCCTCTAAATTTAACTTTGCTGCTTCGACAAAATACGGCTTTTTAACTTCATATATAAAAAACTGCGGTTTAGGCGTTAAAATAGCAGTACTGATAAATCTATCTGGGGTTGTTTCACTTAAAAAACAAAATAGTCTTTTTACAAAATTTTATGAAAAAGGATACGACATAAAACCTCTTGATCAATATAAATTCGACGAAAATGAAACAAGCTATTTCATAATTTCAACAGCATTGAATTTTGGTTTATCAGAAAATGACCTGATAGAAAAATTTATCTGTGATATTAATGAACTTTTAAATACAAATCATTCTTATATAGTGGAATACTCCTTAAAAAATAAGGATGAGTTTGTCGATAATATTTTCAGAAGCTACGGTATTTTAAAATATGCAAGATTAATCGATATTCAAGAAGCAGTTTATCATCTGTCCAATATAAGAATGGGTATCAATATAGGAGAGGATATACCGGTAAGCATTGAAACTTTGAATAATATTTTTGTTTTATTACACGAAGATTATATAAATTCACTGGTAGAAAAAGAAAAAAAACCAAGTGATGCGATTATTGCAAAAATAATTAGAAGCCATCTAAATATGGAGAATACACATGTATCATAGAGGATTTACAGCCAGGGCAAACAGAGTAATTAATGTATTGGTCCAGGAAGAAGCAAGAAGATTTAATTTTGATAAGATTATACCGGAACATGTAGTTTTGGCAATCTTAAATGAAAAAGAGAGCGTTGCAGTAAAAACACTTTCAAGTCTTGGGGTTGACATACAAGAACTCATAATGGATATCGAGGAATATCTTGAAAAAAAAGACGGTCCTCTTTATCTTGGCGAGATACTTCCAACTCCGGAAGTGCAGAGAATGATAGAAATAAGTATTGAGGAAGCCAAAAACATGGGTTACAGCTATATAGGGACAGAGCATCTGTTTTTATCGGCGATGCTAATAAGGGATTCAATAGTAGCCCAGGTACTTGAGGACTATAATGTTACAATCAATAAATTCAGAGAAGGCATAGTAAAAATTATCGGTTTCGGTAAAACGATGCCAAAAAAAGATGCAATTAAGAAAACTCCAACTCTCGACGAATTCGGTAGAGACCTTACTATCTCTGCAAAAAAAGGCAAGCTTGACAAGGTTATTGGCAGAGACCTTGAAATCGAAAGAGTTATCCAGATCCTTTCAAGGAGGACAAAAAATAATCCTGTTTTGATCGGCGAGCCCGGGGTTGGCAAAACAGCAATTGTCGAGGGATTGGCGCAGAGGATTGTAAATAATGACGTGCCAGATGTTTTAATAGGCAAAAGGGTTATCGCTCTTGACCTTGCATTACTCGTTGCAGGCACAAAATACAGGGGTGAATTTGAAGAACGCCTTAAAAAAGTAATGAGGGAAATAGCAGAAGTAAATAACATAATACTTTTTATAGATGAACTTCACACCATAATCGGCGCAGGTGCAGCTGAAGGCGCTATTGATGCATCGAATATGCTTAAACCGGCGTTATCAAGAGGGGAATTAAGATGTATCGGTGCCACAACTTTAAGCGAATATAAAAAATATATAGAAAAAGACACCGCTCTTGAGAGGAGATTCCAACCCATAGTTGTTGATGAGCCATCCGTTGAAGAAACTATCAATATTTTAAATGGTATAAAATATCTTTATGAAAATCATCATAATGTACAGTACACCGATAAGGCTATAAGAATGGCTGCATATTTAAGCCATAGGTATATTGCAGATAGATACCTCCCCGATAAAGCTATTGATCTTATCGATGAAGCCGGTTCGAGGATAAGACTGCAAAAGTCCATTAAGCCTATCGAGTTAATCAATATTGAAAAAGAAATCGATGATCTTGAGAATCAGAAAACCCAATTAATAAAAGAACAGCTTTTTGAAGAATGCGAAGAGATTAAAGACAAAATATATGAATTATCAAGAGAAAGGGAAAATATATTTTTAAAATGGCAAAAGCAATATAACAACGAAAAATTCGTTGTGGACGAAGAAAATATTGCAGAAGTTATTTCAAAGATGACAAAAATTCCTTTATCAAAAATAAATGAAAGTGAAACAAAAAAACTTTTGAAGATGGAAAAGGAAATCTCCGGCAAGGTTGTAGGACAGGATGAAGCTATAAAAATTATTTCTGCTGCTGCACGAAGAGCAAGAGTTGGACTTAATTCTAAAAACAGGCCATTAGGCTCATTTATATTTTTAGGACCCACTGGAGTCGGCAAAACAGAGCTTGCAAAAAGACTTGCAGAATTTATGTTTGGCGACGCAAATGCTCTTGTTAGAATAGACATGTCCGACTTCATGGAAAAGCACAATGTGTCAAGACTGGTTGGCGCTCCTCCGGGATATATCGGGTACGATGAAGGTGGATTATTAACAGAAAGAATCCGAAAAAGACCATATTCTGTTGTCCTGCTTGACGAAATAGAAAAAGCACATCCGGACGTATTTAACATACTGCTACAGGTACTTGAAGAAGGTGAGCTTGCCGATAACCTCGGTCATATAATTTCATTTAGGGATACAATTATCATAATGACGAGTAATGTTGGAGCCAGAGAAATTTACAAGGATAGTAATTTCGGTTTTAATATGCCAAACAGTGAGAATCTGTACAAAGAAATCAAAACTTCCGCAATGAATGAATTAAAAAGAGTTTTTAATCCGGAATTCCTAAACCGTGTTGATGAGATTGTCGTTTTTAAACCTCTTGAAAAAGAAGACTTAAAGAAAATAATCGACATCATGTTTGAAGAAACAAAAACAAACATCAAGCAACACAGGATTACAATAAGTATTACAGATGAGGCAAAAGAACTCATTATAAAAGAGAATTATGACAAAAAATTTGGAGCAAGGACTTTAAGAAGGGCTATACAAAAAGATATCACAGATCCTCTGACTCTTGAAATACTGGCTGGAAATTTTAAAAAAGGCGATAAGATAGTACTTGATGTCGAAAACGGTAAGCTTATATTTAAATCAGCAAAAAAAGACAAAAAAAATCTCGAAGAAAATACGATTGTAACAAATAGTTCTGTTTAATAATCAATTTGCTTTCAGCATCTTTGGGGTTGTAAAAAACTCTAACAATCCATAGTTATCAGATATGGACGCCCATTTGTTAATATTAAAATTAATCAATGCCACTCCTGATGTACTAAATTTAGGGTAGGGAAAATCATTATTAATCAAATATTCGACAATTTTATGCATTGATGGATTGTGCCCTATTATCATAAGATTGTTGATTTTATCATCTGTTTGAGCAACCAGTTTTATTATTTCCCTTGCATTATTATCATATATAATCGGATTATAATCGATATCAATATGCCTGTTTAATTTTTTGACAACAAGATCACACGTCATTTTTGCACGAACAGCAGTAGAACATATTATAATATCAGGGATAATATTGTTTTTTAATAAAAAATCTCCCATTACTGGAGCGTCTTTTAATCCCCTTTCATTTAAAGGCCTATCTATATCACTAATTTTAGAAGAATCCCATGATGACTTTGAATGACGCATAATTATAACTTTTTTCATGTTAAAAATAAAATTTTTTTATTTACTTACATATGCATTAAGGTCTTTCATGAATTCGTCTATATCAATACCATGTGCCAGTATACCCTGTTCTATTGTTTCAAAATTTGCCATTGCACAACCAAGGCATCCGATGCCATAAGATGCAAAAACTCTAGCACTGTCAGGATATTTGCTTAATAATTCTTTTAAATTCATATCTTTTGTAACTATGTCTGCCATAAAAACTCCTGATTTATTTATATTTGTATATATTTTATAATATTGTTTTAATTAAAAAGCAATGATTTTTGAGCAATATTTACATAATGGCTTACAATAACTACCTAAAGTTATATTTATACAAAATATTATAATGAAAAAATATATTTATTTTTTAAAAGCTTCTTAGAAGATAAGTTATTTATTTTATAGCTAATTATCATAAAGGAAGGACGCTTTTTTAAATGCTATTGTAGCCCTCTTTTAAAGCTGCAGCATTAATCTCTAAAAGCGACTTATTTCTAGAAGAAATAACTTCCGGTAAAATATTAATTATTGTATCCCGTTTTATTATCCCTGTTGCTTTTATTAACCCACCAAGCATAACCATATTCGTACTTTTTACACTACCCAGCTTATCAGCAATATTTGTAGCATCAATATAATAAGGTCTTAAGTCAGCTCTTAAAACCTTATTATTTATTAAAGAATTATTCAATAATATAATGCTATTTTCTTTACATATTGTCTCAAATTTTTCTTTTGATGGCTGATTTAGCACAAGTGTAATATCCGGCTTATCTATTACAGGAGAGGCAATAGCTCTGTCACTTATAACTACAAAACAATTACAAGTACCACCACGCATCTCGGCGCCATAAGAAGCAAAATTTGTCACTTCTTTGCCTTCCATCATTGCACTATAGGCAAGTATCTTACCTGACAAGATTATGCCTTGTCCACCAAATCCTGCGATGATTATTTTAGTTGTCATTCACGGGCTCTCCTTTATCTCTAAATATTTTTACAGGATATACTTCTGTCATTTTTTCATTAATCCAGTTGTTTGCATCTACCGGCTTTAAACCCCAGTTTGTAGGACAGCTCGAAAGTATTTCTATAAAAGAATATCCTTTACCCTGCATCTGATATTCAACTGCCTTACGAATAATCTTTTTGGTTTTAATTATTGATTTGGCACTTGTTACTTCGGTTCTTTCTATATAGTATGGTGCTTGCAAAGTATTTAGCAATTCGCAAGCTTTGATTGGATAACCTTCATTTTGAGGATTTCTGCCAAGCTGGCATGTTGTTGTCTTTTGTCCGACTAAAGTCGTTGGCGCCATCTGTCCACCAGTCATACCGTAATTCGTATTATTGATAAAAATTACCGTTATGTTTTCTCCTCTGTTTGCGGCATGTATAGTTTCCGCCATACCGATCGAAAGAAGATCTCCATCACCCTGATAAGAAATAACAATATGATCAGGCTTTACCCTTTTTACTCCTGTTGCAATTGCAGGAGCCCTGCCGTGACTTGCCTCAACCGAATCGCATTCTATATAATCATATAATAAAACAGCACACCCTACAGGAGCAATAACAACAGTCTTTTTTTGTATATCAAGCTCATCGATGATTTCTGCAATTATTTTATGTACTATTCCATGTGAACAGCCAGGACAATAATGCATCTTTTTATTTGAAAGAGCTTTAGGCTTTTTATATAACGATTTTACCTGACTCATTTTTTACTCCTAATTTAAATGCAAGAAACAATAAAATCTGCAATTTCTTCTTCTTTAAAAGTAGCACTTCCCGGTTTATAAAAACCGATTACCTCTCTTTTGCCATTTATGGATAATTTGACATCTATCGACAATTGTTCCTGTGCCATTTCAATTACAAAAACTTTTTTTATTTTTTCTAAAGAATTATTTAACTGATTCTCCGGAAATGGCCAGAGGCTTATCGGTCTGAAAACCCCCGATTTTATTCCTCTGTCTTTTAGCACCGAACAAGCTTCTTTACAAATTCTCGCAGTTGTACCGTAAGCAACAATTAAATAATCCGCATCATCCAGATTGTATTTTTCAAACTCGACAAACTCATTTTTTATCCTGCTGTATTTTTCCTGCAAATGTTTATTGTGTTTTTCAAGACTATCTTCAGGCACAAGATACAATGATTTTATAACAGAACGATTCCTGCCGTTCCCAACAGCCCAGTCAGTCTCATCCTTAATATCTCTCATCTCGGGTAGCACAACACCTTCATACATCTGCCCCAATATAGCATCACCCAGAATCATTACAGGCATTCTGTATTTAATTGAAAGATCAAATGCTTTTACCGTAAGATCCGCTATTTCCTGAACGGTTGATGGAGCAAGAACAATTGTCCTGTAATCTCCATGGCCTCCACCCTTTACTGCCTGTACATAATCTCCCTGTGCAGCAGATATCCCTCCCAGACCAGGTCCACCTCTCATCATGTTTACAATAACTGCCGGAGTTTCGGCGGCAGCAATATATGAAATCCCCTCCTGCATTAAAGAAATACCAGGGGAAGATGATGAAGTCATAACCCTTGCTCCACAAGCACCGGCTCCAAAAACCATATTTATCGATGCAAGCTCACTTTCCGCCTGTATGAATACACCGCCCACTTCAGGCAGTCTTTTTGACATATATTCAGGAACTTCATTTTGAGGAGTAATCGGATATCCAAAGTAATATCTGCATCCAGCTCTTATTGCAGATTCTCCTAAAACTTCATTTCCTTTCATTAATATTCTTTTGCTCATTTCATTATTCCTCGATTCTTTCAATTTCAATGATAGCTTCCGGGCATGCTATAGCACATAATGTACAACCGGTACATTTTTCGGGAGTAACGACCTTTACTGGATGATAACCACTTTTATTAACTTCATTTGACAAAGCTAAAATTTTTAATTTACATTCTACTATACAAAGCCCACATTCCTTGCATTTTTCTATATCAATTTTTACTATATTCTTTTTCAAGATATTTCTCCCGGATTTTTTATAAAGTATAATTATTTACAAGCAGAGACAAACATAAACTTTCTAAAATATCTCCTTAAAAATTATAAAAAAGATATTATAACACAATAAATTTAAATAAGTAATATTTTATGATTTTTTAACATCAAAAATAAAATTTTTCAATGATATAAATAAAAATTAATTTAAGTTATTGTTTTTTATATATTTATAAATTTTCTATTTGATACGACTTATACAATTCCCGCCATGATTTG
>CAZHHK010000045.1:0-22767 GCA_964531405.1 uncultured Spirochaetales bacterium
TATCTCTTTTATAATTTTTAAAAGAGATATTTATATAAAATATAATTATATAATAATTGCGAATTTGTTATTTATTTTTATTTATGTAATGTTTGCATTATGGTGGGAACCAGATTATAGAGAATTCTGGGTTGCGCCAATGTTTTCATTTTGGATATTTGCTTTTTTAATTCTAAATTTTGTAATAGATAGATTTAAGTATCTTACTCATTTTCACATAATATTGAGTTATTTTTTTATTTTTATTTTTGCTTTTTTACTCTTTTTTATAAATTTTACAGGATTTTTATATAATTATTCTGACAATAATTTGAGAAAATTTAATATTATAAAAAATGAGAATAATATCAAAATTAGAATAATTGAGGATAAAAATAATAAATAAATTCAATTTCTTGACAATCAAACGAAAACAATAATATAATAGAGATATATTTTATGTTAAGAGTTTTTTAAATGAAGCAAAGCCGCATATTAGTCGTTGAAGATGATGAAGCTATTAAACATGCAATCGAAAACCAGTTAGTTTTGATGGGATACACTATAGCGGGAGATGCTTCCAGCGGTAAAGAAGCCATAGGAAAAATAGAAGAGACAAATCCTGAATTAATTATTATGGATATTAAACTTGAAGGAAGCATAGATGGCATAGAGGCTTCAAAGATTATAAAAGAAAAATTTGATATTCCTATAATATTTTTAACTGCTAACACTGATGAAGATATAATCAATAAAGCTAAACAAGTAAATCCTTATGGATATTTAGTTAAGCCGATTGCAAAACATGATTTGAGTATTGCTATCGAGATGGCTTTGTATAAACATAAAATTGATAAAGAATTAAAAAATAGCGAAGAACGTTATAGATTGATTGTCGAAGATCAGACTGAGCTAATATGCAGATTTGATAAGGATGGCAATATTACATTTGCGAATAAAGCATATTGTAATTACTTTAAAAAAGATATTAATGATATTATTGGGTTAAAGTATTATCATTTTTTAGATAATAGTGATCGTCAAAAATTTATAAATGAAATAAGCAATCTCAATATAACAACACAGGTAAAAACTATAGAATTTAATTATCATAGCAATGAAGATGAAGTTAGATGGCTTCGCTGGACAAATAGGGCTTTATTTAATGAAAAAAAAGAAATAAATGAGTATCAATCGGTTGGGTTTGATATAACAGATAGAAAACGGGCGGAAGAAGATCTTCAACGAACGAATAAATTAGAATCTTTAGGGACTTTAGCCGGCGGTATCGCTCATGATTTTAATAACATAATTATGTGCATTCTTGGCAATATTTCATTGACAATGATAAAATTAGAACCCGATGATGAAAGATATAAAACACTAAAGGAAGCAGAAAAAGCTGTTAAACATGCACGTGATTTAGCTCATCAGCTGTTGACTTTTGCAAAAGGTGGGACTCCAGTAAAAAAAGCAATGTCTATCCAGGATTTGATTAAAGAATCTGCTTCATTCGTTTTAAGGGGGTCAAAGGTTAAATGCGAATTCTTTTTTGAAAAAGATCTTCCATCTGTTGAAGTCGATGAAAGTCAGATAAGTCAGGTTATTAATAACATGATAATTAATGCAGACGAGGCTATGCCGGAAGGTGGCAAAGTATTTATAAGAGTTGAAAAAGAAGAAATTAAAGAAGATAGTCCGTCTTTAAAAAAAGGATTATATATTAAAATAACAATCACAGATCAGGGCATCGGCATTCAGGAAAAACATCTTCAGAAAATATTTGATCCTTATTTTACCACTAAACAAAAGGGTAATGGTTTGGGGCTTGCTATATGTTATTCAATAATAAAAAAGCATGATGGTAATATAACTGTCGAATCAAAAATTGGAGTAGGTACTTCTTTTTATATTTTTTTACCTGCTTCAGAAAATATAATGTATGAAGAAGAAAAAAATGAAATGAAGATATTAAAAGGATCGGAACGAATACTCGTCATGGATGATGAATTAATTATAAGAGATGTTTTAAAAAAAATGCTGTCACATCTAGGGTATAACTGGGAATTAGCGAGCAATGGTGAAGAAGCTATTATACTTTATAAAGAATCTATAGATTTAAACAAAAAATTTGATGCTGTTATAATGGATTTAACCGTACCAGGGAAAATGGGTGGCGAAAAAGCCGTCAAAGAACTGTTAAAAATTGATCCTTATGCTAAAGTAATTGTTTCAAGCGGTTATTCTAATGATCCAATTATGGCTAATTATAAAAATTATGGTTTTATTGATTGTATAGCAAAGCCATATAAAATAGAAGATTTAAGTGTTATATTAAGAAGAGTAATTGATAAAAAATAAAATCTATATTATTGATAATTATATACTTCATAGGAAGTTACATACCAGATATTTCCCTTTTTATTTAAAAAATAAGTATAATATTTTTTTTCGTTATAATCCTGATATTTAAAATTTATTAAAACATAAACTTTTCCGACTCCCTCTGTATATTCGGTTTTTAAAATATGAAACTCTGTTGGTAGAAAACTAATATCATCTATTCTATCTCTTTTTAAATATTCCTTGTATTCTTTTATTATCTGTTTTTGTCTTTCTATATCTGCTTTTAAATATCTTTGTCTGAAGTTATTATTAGTCAGAATAATGCTTTCCAGATCAATATATAAGAAAAATTTTTCCCATTCTTTATTCATTCTTGCTTTAAGCATATAAGATACTATTTCATCTGGTGGCCTTTTGGTTGCATATTCTTTTTTTTCTATTTCAACTGATTGTTGCTCGGTAAAAATATTTTCCTTTATATTCGATGGTCTTATATTTAAAGCGATTTGATTGGAAGTTATTATATTATTTATTGATTCATTAGTTAATTGAATATTTTCATTTGATTCAACATTGTAATTGTATACTTTTAATTCTGGATAATAATTGCATTTTATAAAATATTGTCCTGCTGTATCAAGTTTATAATAATCATTTAATCTGGCTTTAAAAAGATATCCTTCACCGGGTTCTATTTTAATGGTACTGTAAAAATTATTTTGTATTCTATGAAATGCTGTTATGTATTCAATGTTGTGTTCGATTGATTTATTGTTCATTGTAACCATTTGAAAATCAAAACTGAAAATTTTATTATCCGAAATTTTAAAAAATTTAACTTCATCTGATTTGTTTATAATTTTAACATTGATATATACATCATCATTTTCATAAAAATTTTTTGGATTAGCTATTTCAATCGCGACATAAACATTATTCATATTATTGTTCATTATATTATTCGATTTTACAGCATTGTCATCCTGACTAAAAACTGATATATTTAACAACAAAATTAGGACAATAATTATATAATTCCTCATATTACAACCTCTACATTTGAATATCGGTTGATTTTTTTAAAGGTTTATTAAATGAATTTTAAAAACTGGATAATAAATAGATTTAAAAAATCCAATGAAATTGATGAAATGATGAATGCTATAAGCAAAAATCATATCATTAAAGTATCGGGTGTTTCAGGGAGTTCTAAATCATTAATTATATCATTATTAAGCAATCTTACAAATAGGTCCATACTTTATGTTAGCAAAGATGATAATGAGGCTGAAAATGTTTATTATGACTTGCAGTCTTTTGGAGTTGAAAAATCATTTTTTATGCCAGAAATTCAGAAAAATCCTTATATCGGTGCTATACCGGATTATGAGGTTGCTTCAAGAAGATTGGATACTTTAAAAAGTATAATAACTAATGAATCATGTATTGTAACTGTGTCACTAGATTCTTTATTATTCAATATTGTACCAAAAGAAAAATTCAGTCCTTACATAATTAATATAAAAGTCAATGACAAAATTGACATAGAAATACTTTCAAAAAAACTTATGCAGAGTGGATATAAGAGAGTAAATAAGGTTACCGAATATGGTGATTATGCAATAAGGGGGGATATTGTTGATGTTTATTTTTCATTATATAAAAATCCTGTCCGGATTGATTTTTTCGGTGATTACATAGAAGATATAAAAACATTTAATCCTGAAACACAATACAGTAATAATAAGATTGACGAAATTACTATTCCGCCTTGCAGGGAATTTGTTTACGGTGATGAAGAAATAAAAAGAGCTGAAAAGATGTTATCCGATCTTAAAGGTAATGAGGAAGAAAAAGAATTATTGTTGCAAAAAATAAAAAATTATCAAAACTTTGAAGGTGAGCAATTTTATCTTAATTTGTTTTACGAGAAAACATCCATTATTGATTATTTTAAAAACGGGATTGTTGTAATCGAAGACTCGAAGATAATTAATAATTTGGAAAAATCTGTATTTAAAGAGTATGAGGAAAATTATAATCTTATAGCTTATAAAAATATTCCTCTTGTCAAACCAGAAAATCTTTTATTCAGTCTTAATGATATTTATTCTTACTGCAAAAATATCATTGAATTTAATTATTTTTATGAACATGATGATACA
The DNA here is from genome assembly GCA_964531405.1 of uncultured Spirochaetales bacterium. GTDB lineage: Bacteria > Spirochaetota > GWE2-31-10 > GWE2-31-10 > JAFGQB01 > CAZHHK01. The sequence continues at coordinate 4,491 of CAZHHK010000045.1, forward strand.
ACTGTAATTAAATTTGATTTTAATGATATTCCAATATACCTTGGAAATTTGGAAGTTTTTAAAAATGATATGAAGAAATTCCAGAATGACTGTTATAAAATAATATTATTCGCAGAGAATGAAATACAATCGGAAAGACTCGAAAATATTTTTAATTTTTTAAAGCCAGAAGACGACAGGTTTGATGTAAATGATAATGCTTTTTCAATATATCCTTTGTCATTAAGTTATGGCTTTGTATCAAATAAATATAAGATAATTTTCTTGAATGATCATGAGGTATTTGGTAAGAAGAATAAGATCAATAGACATTTTTATACAAAAAAAACACAAGCAATAGATTCATTTATGGATTTAAAACCTGGTGATTATATAGTGCATATAAATCATGGGATTGGTAAATTTGTAGGTATAGAAAGAGTTAAAAGTTTTGATATAGAAAAAGATTATATTGCAGTATTATATGCTGATGATGATAAAATTTTTATACCGATTGAGCAATTAAATTTTATTCAAAAATATATTTCCAATGAATTTGCCAGTCCAAAACTGGATAAAATAGGATCAAAAGGCTGGAATAAGACTAAAGAGAGGGTTAAAGAATCTGTTCAGGAATTAGCTAAAGAACTTATTAAATTATATTCATTTAGATTGAATCAAAAGGGATTTACATTCCTGCCCGACACACAATGGCAGAAGGAATTTGAAGCTAAATTTCCTTATGAAGAAACTAAAGATCAGCTTATTACTCTTGAAGAAGTTAAACGTGATATGGAATCACCTAAACTTATGGATAGATTGATATGCGGTGATGTAGGGTTTGGCAAGACGGAAATCGCCATAAGAGCAAGTTTTAAAGCTGTGATGAGCGGTAAACAGGTGGCTATTTTAGTGCCAACCACAATATTGGCTGAGCAACATTATGAAAATTTCACTGAAAGATTAAAGAGTTATCCCATAAAAGTAGATATGCTTTCAAGATTCAGAAGCGATAAAGAACAGACTCTAATACTAAATGATTTAAAAACCGGAAAAGTTGATATCATAATAGGCACTCACAGACTCTTATCAAATGATGTAGTTTTTAAAAATATCGGCTTATTGATAATAGATGAGGAGCATAGATTCGGTGTTAGAGATAAAGAGCAGATAAAAAAAATAAAAAAAACAATTGATTGTCTTTCTTTAACTGCAACACCGATTCCAAGGACTTTGCACATGTCACTTGCCAATATAAGGGACATATCGATTATTAACACTCCTCCGCATGAAAGGCAGAGCGTAGAAACATATATCATGGAATTTAATGAAGAAATTTTTATTGAAGCAACATTAAGGGAATTAAAAAGGGGAGGGCAAATTTTCTTTTTGCATAACCGTATAAAAACTATATATACAATGAAAAGATATATTGAGAGCGTTATTCCAAATGCAAAAGTAGTTGTTGCCCATGGACAGCTTGCAGAAGATGAGCTTGAAGATATAATTCATGATTTTTTAAATTATAAATACGATATAATGTTGACTACAACGATTATCGAATCTGGTATCAATATGCCGAGAGTCAACACTATATTCATTGATAATGCGGATAAATTCGGATTAGCACAGTTATATCAATTACGAGGCAGAGTAGGCAGATCAGATAAAAAGGCTTATGCTTATTTGTTTTATAGTGCAAATAAAGTTTTAACAGAAGATGCAATGAAAAGATTAAATGTAATTTCACAGTATACTGAGCTTGGCAGTGGATTTAAAATTGCTATGAAAGATTTAGAAATTAGAGGTGCGGGGAATTTACTCGGGATGGAGCAACATGGTGATATCTTAGCTGTAGGATTTCAATTATACTGCAAATTGCTTCAGGAAGCCATCGTTGAATTAGCTCCGGAAGAAGCTAAAGATTTAGCAAAGGATAAAGGTGAAGTTTATTTAGAACTCCAGTATAATGGATTTATACCGGACAGTTATATACTGGATCAAAGACAAAAGATGGAGGTATATAAATTGATTGCCGGAATCACCTATAGAGAGGAAATCGATCAATTAAAAAAAGCTTTAATTGACCGGTTTGGTAAAATACCATCCGAAGTTGATTCTTTATTTTATATGGCTTATATAAGAATACTTTGCAGGGAAAATAATATAAGCGAGTTTATAGAAAAAAGAGATTATACAGAGATTAAGTTTTCCAAATTTTCTGATGTAAATATTAATAAATTAGTTAGTTTAATAAATAAGAGTAATAGCAATATTTTTATAAAAGGGAATTCTCCAAGCAGTATTTTTATCAAAAATAATGATCAAATAATTGACTTTAATGATAAGGTTAGTTTATTTGAAAAAATTTTAAATGATATTATAGAATAAAAAGGGACTGTCTCAAAAGTCAATATAGCTTTTACATTTTGAGGCAGTCCTATTATTTTTTATAGATAGAAATATTAAAATTTCATTCTTAATCCAATATAAACCGCTTTATTATCATTTTCTAAAATAGGATTAAAGCTTACTTTCTTTTCTCTTTCAATGAATCTTCTGTATTGTTTTTCTCTCTCAAAATATAAACTGGATATTGCGGCTAATATAATACCGACAACTAAAACAGGTGAGCCAATACATAATAATACAATTGTTGAAACTGTATAGACTCTTTCATACTGTCCTAAAAGTCCATGATTTAAGTTATAAAAATACATACCAAGGGTAATCGATCCAGATGTTACAGCACTAAATCCTAACAAAGACAAAGATAACCCTGAGGCAAGTAAGCCGATAGCTGATTTATGGCTTAAGTTTTTTATATTTTCATATTTTTCGATATCCACATCGAGTATTTCATCACTTATTCTGTTATCTTTCTGCAAAGAAAATATTTCGGGTATTCTTTGAGCTATATAAACAAGTTGATAATCGTATTTTGTGGAAAAAATTTTTTTAAATATTTCTTTCCCATTCTCAGTATCGATAGCAGATGCCTCTATAATGAATTTATCTTTATTTTTATAAGCTTTACCTGTAATGAAATATTTTGCTTCCAATTTTTTTGCAATTTTTATCATGCTGTCAATCGAATTAATATCTTTAAGATTCATTTCTTTTATAATTTTATCTCTTTCAATTTTATCTACTGCCCAGTATTTATTGTAATCAGGTAAATCATAAATTAAAGTCTCTGTTATCTGATTAACCTTGATTGGATCAATATCACCCGGATTAAAATCAAAAACTACTGTTTTTTGAAGATCCTTAAGGTATTTTTTTACTATATCATCATTCTTTGTAATATTATAAGCCACTTTTTTTATTACATTAAATAGATCAGATTCATTCTCGGCAGTTTCATTGATACCCATAATGACTTCTTGAGTATCTGTATTATAGATTTCCAGATTTAAGGCAAAATTATTACCGATTTGAGATATTGTCCCGACTAAAGCAAAAGCTGCCTGGCTTAATTTAGCTTGTTTAATGGCAAAATCGGGACTGTAGTCATTCATCCTTTTGCTTAATGCTATGTTATCCACAACCATGAGTATTTTCTGGCTGGTTATCATTAAAGCTAAATTTTGCGATACAGCATCGGCTAATTCCAGAGTGGTATTAACCGGTTTTAAAAATATTACCACTATTTTTTCACGTTTTTTTGTACCTTTTTTTGAGACTTTCCCAGTGTTTATACCGCTGAATAAATCTCGGCTTCTTTTATCATAATTAAATTGATTATACTGCTCCAATGTTTCTCTATGCTGCTGTTCATCGGGGAAAATTGAAAAACAAAAAATTAATAATACATTTACCAATATTAGTTTTTTCACGTGAATGCTCCTTTTAAATTTTATTTAATAAAATAACGTATAATTTTTTATTATTTTCTGTCAAACATGATTACATATTAAAAAATAAAAATATATTTTTTTTTACTGTTTTTATTAAATTTTTACAATAGTGACAAGCTTAATTTTTAATAATTTCATTCTTCATCATCGATTTTCTCTTCAATCCTGGTATTATCATAAAATTGGAAGATTAATCCAATGGGTAGCAATATTAGCGCGATTATGTCTTCGAATACTCTGTTAATATTAAATATATTTATTGCATATAAACCTATTCTAATAAGAATATAACCATAGTAAGAAGTTAAGATTATAAACATTATTTTGTTTATTTTTATGGATAGAATGCCACAAATTACAGCTAAAATAATTGATATAATCAAAATATAAGACATTGGCAATTGGAAGAAATATCCGATTAAAAATCCCAGATTTACTCCAATAACAACACCTATTATAAAAATCATTGCAAAATATATAAAATAAGTAGATAACGCACAAATAATACCTAAAGAGATTGATAGAATCAGTGTTATTTCTATGGTTGTTTTTAATACCTGTTCGCCTATATAAATCCCAAGACTGATACCAAAAACCGCTCCAATAATAATTAATGCAATTTTTTTAATCCTATAGCCCCAAAATAAGAGGATTATTCCAGCTGTCAATAAGATAAGTCCTGTTAGAAACCCTGCACTGTTTCCATAAGAATAAATAAATTTATTTATACTGTTAAATAACCTGTAAAATGAATCGATTAAATTAGACATAATGATCATCCTCTTTTAAATTATAACATATATTAATTTTTATAACTTTACTTTATTTATAAGTTTTAATTATCATTTAATCATAAAATTTATATTTTGGAGAATTATTAATGTATAAATACCAGATAATTTTTTATTTATCAATTGTTTTAATAATTTTTAGCTGTAATAAATTAAAAAAACCTGAAATTTTTTTGGATAATAATATATCGACACAAGATGGATTTGAATTGTGTTCAAGCATGACTTCGGATGGTAAAACCTTATTTTATTGTAAAGTCAGGGATTATTACAGGTCACCGTTTAATATTTTTAAGTCTGAATTAGTAGACGGCAACTGGTCTACACCTGAGAGAATGCCTTTTAATGGCAGATTTTCAAATTATAATCCTTTTATCAGTCCGTATGGCAATAAACTTTTTTTTACTTCCAACAGACCTACAAAAAAGGGAGAGCTAAAAAATGATAATGATATCTGGTATGTCGAAAAAAAGGGTACTTTATGGGGGGAGCCGATAAGATTAAGTGATAATATTAATTCTCTATTTAATCAATTTGGACCGACTATGGATAAAGATGAAAATTTGTATTATTCTACTATGACTCCTGATACTTTCGGACTTCATGATATTTATTATTCAAAAAGAATCGGCGATGACTATACTAAACCTATTAATCTTGGAGTAAATATAAATACATCCACAAACGATTATGATCCTGCGATTTCTTATGACGGCAGGATACTTGTATTTTCAAGGGATGGAGACCTTTATGTAAGTTATTATAAAAATAATGAATGGTCAATTGCAGATAAATTGGGCTCTAATATAAATACCTGTGCAACGGAATTTAAGCCTTTTATAAGTTATGACAAAAAGTATCTGTATTATACAGGGACTTACAGGGGAAGCGGTGATATATACAGGATTACTCTAAAAGATGCTGGTATAAAAACCAATTTATAATAATAAATCTTTAATAGCATCGCCCATTACTTTGATGCCATAATCTATTTCGCTTTCAGTAGAGTTTGAAAAGGAAAGTCTTATATGTTTATTGCCTTCAACCGGATCTATGTGAAAAGCTTCACCTGTAACAAAAGCAACTTTTTTTTCTATACATTTTGAAAATAATTCATCTGCTTTTAAGCCATCAGGTAAATTTATATATATAAAAAATCCTCCATCAGGATTTGTTGCTTTGATCTCTTTTGGAAAATACTGATTAATTTTAGATATCATTAGTTCTTTTTTGTATTTATATATTTTTCTCATTTTTTTTAAATAATTATCTATAAGATTAAGATTGAGATAATCGTTGGCTAAAACCTGACCGAAAGAAGATGAACATGCATCGATTGACTGTTTTGCAATAGACAATTTGTCTATTATTTTGTTATCAGCTATCATCCAGCCCAATCTAAAACCAGGGCATAATATTTTTGAAAATGAGCCAACATAAACTACCGATGAATTTTTAGTTAAAGATTTTATAGGGATATATTTTGAATCATCTTCAGTAAAATATAGATCACAATATGGGTCATCTTCCAGTAATACAATTTCATACTTTATAGACAAATCCAATATTTTTTTTCTTTTTTCTAATGAAGTTGTTACACCTGAGGGATTTTGAAAATTAGGTATTGTATAAATGAATTTTATTTTTTCACCTTTGCTTTTTAGGTCGATTATTGTTTTTTCTAATAATTCAATATTCATTCCATCATCAAGCAATGGAACGCTGACCAATTTTGCACCATGAGATAAAAAGGCTGCCATTGCACCGATAAAAGTAGGCTCTTCGACAATTACTACATCATTAATATCGAGGAAAACCCTGCACATTAAGAAGATAGCCTGTTGACCTCCAGTTGTTACTATCAATTCCTGATCGGTTAGGTCGATATTCTTGTTTTTCATTCTGTTTTTTAATGTATCAATTAACGGTTGATATCCGGGTGTCGGTCCGTATTGCATTGCCTGAGCGAATTTAGTTTTATCCCAATTATTAATTATTGTCTTTACATTATCAAATGGGAATTCATTGGGATCGGGATTGCCTCCTCCAAATGATATAACTCCAGGCATTGATGTGTATTTCATCAATTCTCTGATTTTTGAAGACTTCATTTTTGAAGTTATTGCAGAAAACGGATATTCCATATTTGTCTTTTACCTCATTAAAAGCATTTGATAGTAATTATCATATTAAAAAATATAAATCAACTGGTATTGAAAAAATATAATATCGATCGTATATATTGTTTTGATTAACTCGACAAATAAATAACTAAATAGTCGATTATAGAAAATTTTTTAATTTTATACAAAAACAATAAATATTATAAATAAAAAATTTAAGTTTTAAAAAAATCTAACCGAATTAAAAAATGTTAGATGTGCAGCTTTTTTCCCCTCCCAGGTTTACTGCATGTCTGACAGCCATTACGATTGGGGGCTGGGGGTTACAAAAAAGTTAAATTTTAACTTTTTCGTTACCCCCAACCCTCTTTTTTTAAAAAAATCCTGTAAATTTTATCTCTTAAACAAAACATTTCTTAATTTAAATCGTGATTACATTGGATATTCTTTGTAAAAATCCTATCAAATAAAAGAATTTAATCTTTTTATATTTTATGGTATATAATTTATGCTGATACAATAACATAAATTAAATTTTAAGGTCCGATAGATGAAATTGGTCGTTGGTTTGGGGAATATAGGTAAGGAATATCATTATAACCGTCATAATGCTGGATTTTTGTTTCTTGATTATTTAAAGGATAAAACCGGATTAAATGAGTTTAAAAAAAAGAAAAATTTTTATTACTCATTAAATATTTTCAATAACGAAGAGGTTGCATTTATTAAACCAACGACGTATATGAATTTAAGTGGTGAAGCTGTTGTATCAGGGATGGGTTATTTTAAGATAAAACGGGAAGATATTCTCGTTATTTATGATGATATTTCACTTTCACTTGGTAAAATCAGGATAAGGGAAAACGGATCTGATGGCGGGCATAACGGATTGAAAAGCATTCAGCATGCTCTTGGATCCCAGGACTACAAAAGAATCAGAATAGGCATCGATGAACCAAAGCATTATGGTAGTCTTATTAATCATGTTTTAAGTGATTTCAATGATGATGAGTTAAATCTTCTTGTAAAAGAAGTATTTCCGATTACAGAAGAAGCTTTGAAGTTGATTATTAAAAATAATATAAAAGAGGCAATGAATCGATACAATGGATATCTTATTGGAAAAAGTGAAAAGCAATCTTAAAAAATTATCGATTGCAGAAAAAAGCATTTTAGTTGCCCTATCAGGTGGAAAAGACAGTATTTCATTGCTTCATTCATTATTATTGTTAAAGAAAGAGTTTTCATTAACAATATCCGTAGCTTATGTTAATCATAACCTCAGAGGTAAAGAGTCGGCTGAAGAAGAAAAGTTTATTACAAAAATAATTGAAAGGTTAAATCTTCCTTTATATAAACTTATTATAAGGAAGGAATGTTGGGATGAGGTTAAGAATGAATCAATAGAAATGATTGCAAGAAGATTAAGGTATAATTTTTTTAAAAAAGTAATAACTGAAAATAATATTGATTATCTTGCTACGGCACATAATTTTAATGATAAAATTGAAACTTTTTTTCTTCAATTATCAAGAGGAAGTGGCGTCGATGCATTAAAATCAATACCATTTAAATATAAAAATATTGTACGTCCATTGTTGACTGTAACAAGAAAAGAGATCGATGAATTTATAAAAAAATATAATCTGCCTTTTGTTGAAGATTCAAGTAATAAGGAAAATGTTTATAAAAGGAATATAATAAGAAATAAAATATTGCCTTTATTTAGAGATATACATAACAATTTTGAGAAATCATTTATTCATGTTTTTAATTTCCTTGAAGAAGAGCAGAAACTCTTAGATTATCTTTCTAAAAAAAATTTTAAAAGAATTTTTTTATTTGAGTCCCCTGGCAAAATTTGCATTCATAAAAATAAATTTATGAAATTGCCTAAAGTCATAAAAAAACAGATAATAAAGTTGATTCTAAAAAAAATGAATTATCCAGTTAAGCCGTCATTTTATATGCTTGATTATTTAAGCAGTCAAAGAGAACGGATTAAATATAAGAAATCTGATTTTTTTTGTTCGAGTAACAATGATTATATGATTTTTATTGATATAAAATCTTTAATCACCTTGGATGAGAGCCTTATTGTTGATGCTGTCCCTTTTGAGTTTAAAAACGATAAATTAAAAATACTAATTAATAAAAAAAAAATTGATGACCCAAAAAAATTATTGTGTTTTAGGGATGATATTAATATTTTTCCTTTGACAATACGACATATAAAACCCAATGATTTTATTTATATTTCCTGCGATGTTAAAAAAGAAATACGAAAGATTTTAAAAGATTTAAAAACTCCTGTGCCTTTATACAGGGAAGTTATAGTAATTCAATCGGCTGATAATAATATTATAGGGTTTTATCTAAATAACTATTTCAGAGTATCTCATAAGTACTATATCGATAATGAAAACGAGAACATCTATTTTCAAATTGCTTATAAAAGGTAAGGACGTATATCTGTAATTATCATTCCGGCTCTTCTTGCCGCCTCTAAACCTTGCTCGGCATCTTCAAAGACCTGGCAGAATTGAGGTTTAATTTTCATTAATTCTGCACATTTTAAGAAAGTATCAGGGTTAGGTTTGTGATTATCAACATCTTCGGCTGATACTATAATATCAAAATAAGTATCTAGCCCTATTGATTTTAAAATCAATTTTGCAATATCCTTGCGTCCACCTGTCCCAACAGACATCGGGATCTTTCCATAATATTTATAAACGATATCGGTGACTATTTTGATAGGTTTTACATGTTGAAGATTTTTTAGGAATAATTCTTCTTTTAAAATAAGAACTTCATGAGGATTTAAATTTACATTGAAAGTTTCATTTAGTATCAATGCTATTTTGTATGTGGGTGTACCGGCTACTTTATAAAAAAGATCAAGCGGAAAATCAAATCCATTATTCAAACAAATTTCACGCCATGCTTCATAATGTAGAGGCATGGTATCAGCCAATGTACCATCTATATCGAATATTAATCCTTTTGCCTTAGGGTCTATATCCAATTGTTTATTTATTTTCTGCATTATTCGTCCTGTTAATTATTTTAATATTTGGTTTATTTTATCAATAAAAAAACCGCACATTGATATATTGCCTATTCGTATAATGGGCGTTTTTAAAAGTTTGGGATCAGCAAGAATTTCATTTTCAATATCATAATCGATATACTGCAGGTTTCTTTTTTTAAACTGCTGTCCATCTTTATCTATAAGATCTTCAAGTTTAACTGTTATACAGATATTCCTTAATTCACCTTTTGACAGAGGTTTAACATCCAAATCGACAAAATGAAATGAAAGCCCTCTTTCTTTAAAAAAACGAACAGCTTTTTGAGTATCCCTGCATTTATTTGTACCGAAAATTTGTATGTTCATAATTATTTATATATAATATTTATAGCATTAAATTTAATATAATTGAAGATTATAAATTATATTGATACAGGTTTATTTTAAATTTTTTATGATAAATTATTCCTTTTTTTAAATTAACCCATTTGAAATTTTAAATTATATCCTTAAGAATGAGCTATTGCAGAAATAACATTTATATTGACAAAATTTATAAAAAAATATAAGAAATTTCAATAAAATAAAAGAGAGTTTTGGCAATGTCTAGAGACAATTTTGATAAAATAGACGAAGAATATTTTCAAACCATCCTGGATGAAGATTTTAAATTCAATGGATTGATGAAATTTGAGGATTCATGCATTATAAAAGGAAATATTAAAGGGCGAATTGAGTCAAAATCCGATTTAATAATAGGTCCTAATGCTTTTATTGAAGCCGATATTGTTGCAAGAAGACTTGAGTGCTTTGGCAGAATAAACGGAAAAATTGTAATTGAGGAAGAAGCATACTTTCATACTCCAGCTGTTTTAAACGGCTCTATAGATACAAAGCTTTTAACTTTTGAGAGAGGCTGTAAATTAAACGGCAATGTTAAGATGGATCAAAATTATATTGATGACAATGATGATGATTATTACAGAAGCAGAAGAAAGAAAAAATAGGAATATTAAAATTGGAGTTATAAAATGCAAAAAATAATTATAATATTTTTAATGATATTATGCTTTGTTTTTCAAAATTATTCTCAGGATAATACATCAGATACCAATAATCAATCAAATAGTAGTGCAGTTTCAACGAATAGCAGTATATCATCGAGTAATTCAAGTAGTATTGTTACAAAACCAGCCGAAAAAAACGGTTGGGATTATTATCAGGAAGGCAGATATCTTGAGTCTGTCAATGCATTAAAAAAAGAAAAAGAGTATTTTCCTGGTAGAATTAATATTTATGTAATACTTGGCTGGGATTATAAGATGTTAAAAAGTTATAATGAAATGGAAAAAATCTCATTAGAAGGATTAAATATTTCTAGCGATGATACAAGGGTTATTTATAATCTTATTGAAGCATATATTTATCAAAATAAATTCGAACAGGCGATAGATGCAATTGAAAAATATATTTTTCTTACATATCAAAGGGTAGATCAAAATGTTGCTATGATTTACTATTATCTGGGGATGTGTTACTACAATCTTAATCAGTTTAGAAAATCCGATATTGCGTTTTCAACGGCTAATTACTATAAGCCTGATAATACTGATATACTTTTAAAACTCGCTATTATAAATGAGAAGCTTGGTGAAAAATCCAAAGCTAAAAATTTTTATAGTAAAGTAATAATTAAAATGCCCAATAATCAGGAAGCTTTAGACGGGTTAAAAAGAGTAGGTGCTCAATAATTAAAAAAAAATATTTTTTTATTTTTACGCTTGGCTGTAAATTAAATCAATATGAATCTGAAGCTATATCCTCAAATCTTATTTCAAACGGTTATGAGTTAACAAATCATTTTAAAGAAGCTAATATTGTAATAATAAATACCTGCACCGTTACCTCAAAAGCTGATGCAAAGTCACGTAATATAATAAGAAGGATAAAAAGAGAAAATCCAAATTGTATACTCATCGTTACCGGATGTATGGTTGATGTTAAAAGTAATGGATTATTAGAAATATCCGATGTTGATTTTTTTGTAAACAACAGAAATAAAAATCAAATTATTCAGATAATTACCGGTCTAGAAATAAACAAATTAAAATTTGAAAATAATATTTTTACATCTCAAGATGATGGAAGATTTAAGCTGTCAACAAAAAACATGAATAAACATTCAAGGGCTTTTTTAAAGATACAGGATGGATGTGATAACAGATGCAGTTATTGCATAGTACCTTTTGCAAGGGGCAATGCAATAAGCAGGGATTTGGAAGAAATAATCGATGAGATTAATGATTTTGCATCAAGCGGTTATGAAGAAGTTGTCTTAACAGGAATAAATCTGGCATCATATAAAAATAAAAAAAATGATTTTTATGATCTTTTGGAAATATTGACAGACCGATTTAGTAGTATAAGATTCAGAATAAGCTCTATTGAGCCGGAGTTTATTAATGAACGATTTATTTCAATTATTAGGAATAAAAAAAATATCTGTCCACATTTTCATATACCTCTTCAGAGCGGCTCAAATAAAATATTGAAATTAATGAACCGTAAATATTCTGTAGAAGAATATAAAAATAAAATTGATCTTTTAAGGAAAGTTTTATTAAATCCATTTATTTCAACAGATTTGATTTTGGGATTCCCTGAAGAATCAAACGAAATTTTTTATGAAATCTATAATTTTGTAAAGAATATCAATTTTGCATTTATACACATTTTTGGTTTTTCTCCCAGGAAAGGTACAGCGATTTATGATTATAAATATAAAGTGCCTGAGAGAGTGCGTGATGAAAGAATAAGGATTGTAAAAGATTTGGCAGAAGATATGAATAAAAATTATAGAGAATCATTTTTAAATAAAGAGCTTGAAATCCTTATTGAGAAAAAAAACGGTGAAAATTATTTTGGTAAATCTGAAAATTATCTAAATTTGCATTTGAGAACCAAATTGAATCTTCAGCTAAAAAAAAGGTATAGAGTTGTTTTAAAAAAAATAAATAAAGATGATAATATTTGTGAAATGGAGCAATTAATGACAGGAAAATTTATTTAGTAGAAATTTATAAGACTGATAAATTTCTTACTTCAGTGCAATGAAGTATTGATTCTTATAATTTGTGTAGGTAAAAAAAGGGAATAACCAAAGTTGAGTTTTTTTCTACTATAGTTACCTTGATTATTAATGGCGATCGGTTTATACTTAAAGATATGCATCTCGAGGATAAAATAAAATTGAAATACTTTTAAATTAAAGAGGAAATATAGTTTATGAAAAAAATCTGCATAGCTGCATGCATAATATTATTATTTAATTTTAATATGTTTTTTTCACTTAACAATATAGGGGATAACATTAATTATGATTTTATAAGAGCAAAAGGGAAAAATCTAGTTATTGGTAACGATGAAAAATCTATTTTACTTAAAGGTGTTTGTTTTGGCAATAAGGTATGGAATAACCCTGAGACTCCTCCGTCCGATCATCATGAAGAGATAGATTACAGACGGGTAAAAGACATGAATATGAATGTTATAAGGTTTTATCTGAATTATAAATTATTTGAAAGTGATAATTTCCCTTATAAATATAAAAAAAGCGGATGGGATTGGCTAGATACAAATATAAGCTGGGCAAAAAAATACGGGATATATTTGATTCTTAATATGCATGTGCCTCAGGGGGGATTTCAATCCAATGGAGATGGTATGGCTCTTTGGGATAATATGGAAAACCAAAATAGGTTAGTGGCATTGTGGAAGGCTATTGCATCCAGATATAAAGATGAGCCTGTAATTGCTGGGTATGACCTGTTGAATGAGCCGGTAACTTCAAAATCAATCGATCAATGGAAAAATCTTGCCCAAAGGCTTGTTAAGGAAATCCGTTTAGTCGATAATAATCATCTTATTATAGTTGAAAGATTAAATGGTGTTAAAGGCAATTGGTCTACATATTCCGGGGGAAATTTCTTTTTGATAAATGACAGCAATATAATGTATACCTTCCATTTTTATTCTCCAATAGAATATACACATCAATTTACATCATGGACTGGTTTTAAAGATAAAGATGGGGGTAAATATCCAGATCGAGATTTGGCAGTATTTCCATCGGATTGCACATGGTATACGGCTATATTTAATAATCCCAAAATTCCTGATGGTAATACTAAATGGACATATTATGAAGGAGTAAAATATAAAGTTGATGATCCCAAAATTATCTGTGGCAAACCAGCGTTTGTTTCTGCTAATAACAAAGGCACCGTTTATTTTGGTGATTTTGTGATTAAAGAATATGATGAAAAGGGCAATTATACAAGGGATGTTATTAATACTACTATAAAATCATTGAATGAATGGGGACTATGGAGTCAGAATAATAGTGGCATCTATTCATTCGTTAATACTGATGGTAAAAATGCCGTTGCTATAAGCGGAACAACAAGCGATGCAAACAGTTATGGGAATGCCTATCGTTTTCAAACTAAAACTGGTTATTATTATTCTATAAGTGGCTGGATAAAAGGTAAGAATGCAACAGGGAATAATCAAATGAGACTCGATTTTGAATATACGCCTGCAGGTAAAATTATTCAACACAGGGATAAAAATTATTTAAAGAATGAAATAAGTTATTTTCTTCAGTGGGGGATTGATAATAATGTACCTATGTATGTCGGAGAATTTGGTTTATATAATGAATGTTTTAAGGATAACAAGGGTGGCTTAAATTGGGTTAAAGATGTAATAGAGATTCTTAAAAATGCCAACATTAATTTTACTTACCATGATTACCATGAAACCGGTTTTGGCATATATAAAGGCGATGAGAGGCTTCCTGACCCTGATTATGCCAATAACGAGTTAATTGTTTTATTTAAGAATGAATTGTAATTTGTATAACCTAATTAATTTAGGATAATGTTTTGATTTTATTAGCAATTTCTTTAAAAGTATTTTCATTTTCAAGTCCGAAAAATTTCAATACTTTAAAATTTATATTTTGATGGTTAATCTGTCCATTAAGATAATAAAATAATTGATTGGCAAGATAAACTATCATTACAAGAGTTTGATTATTTTCATTACTTTCTAGAGGTATATGATGATATTTAATGCACTGAATAAATTTGTCAGGGAAATTCCATTTTTCTGCAAGTATTGCTCCTATAAGAGAATGATTATAGCCGTCTGTTAAATCTTCAAGGGTTGATACGGGGATGCCTTTTCTCATACATACAGCATGAATTTTATCGAGAAGATTTGGATGGAGAGTGTTAACAATAATCTTGCCAAGATCGTGCAATAATGCACCTACATAACTGTCGTCAAAAAGAGGCTTTAAATTTTTTATTTTAGTCAAATTCCCCGCATACATTGCCACTTTATAAGAATGCTCCAGAATCTCATTAATTTTTTGTTTATCATATCTTTCTTCAAAAATTTTATTAACTCCAAATGAAAGAATCAGATTTTTTACTCCATTCATACCGATCATTCTGACCGCATTAAAAACATCCTCGACTTTCTTTGATAGCATATAAATTGGAGAATTAGCGATTCTTATAATTTCTGTAGTTAAAGAAGTATCGGTTTTAATTATATTAGCTACAGAATTATAATCGCAGTTTGGATCTGATAAATTTTTTTGAAGTCTTAATATATTTTCTGGGAATTGTGGCATTGATTCAATCTCATTAGTTATCTCTTGCGCTATGATAGCTCCATGTTCCTTTGAAATAAGATTTAAAGGTATTTTGAGTGTAAAAGATGTTTCATTCTCATTTTTTTTTAAAATTATGACATTTTCATCAAGTCCAAGTTTTTTAAGCATTAAGATTGATATTATAAATCCAAAACCTCCTCCTTCTGTCTGATCGAAGACATGATCCATAACTTCTGCAATAGAATTAAATTTATTGGCATTATTTAATCTCTCAAATATTCGTTTTTCTTCTTCGGGTATTATCGTACTGTTATTGATTACATTTATTATTAGATTATCCATTTCTATTTTAAAAATAATTTTAACATAAAATCCCTGCTCAATATGCATGTTAGAATATTTAGCGAAATTACCAAATAGATCATTTCGGAAATTTTTTATAACATTATTATAATTCGATATATCATTTATATTTGCATTTAAAGATTTAAAATATACTCTCTTTGAATTTGCCTTGCTTGCATTCATAACGATTTCTTTTACACAATAATCCATAGGATCATTGATTTCTTCTTTATTGACTGACCGTAAAATCATTTTTAATAGATTGGATATAAAAACAAGTGTTTCATTATCTGCATAAGGAATTATTATAACTAAATCTTTTTTGCTCTTAAGCTCATTTATTGATAAAGTAAAGTCAAAATTTTTAATGTTTGTATAATTTTGCATAAAAAATCCTTGAATTATTCTAAAATAATATAAATAAAAATAATAGAATTGTCAAAAATTGATTTTTTAAATACGACACTGTGTGACTCTTAATCCAGTATTGAGAGGGGGGGTAGCATGTCTGTTTAATTATAATATACTATTGACTATTATTGATTTATTTGATAAAAATTATAATCTAATTAACAATGCCGGTGTGATGGAATTGGTAGACGTGCTAGACTCAAAATCTGGTGAGGGCAACTTCGTGTCGGTTCGAGTCCGACCACCGGCAAATCATTCCGCAAATTTTTTTCGTATAGCCTTAAATTCTGATTCAATACTCGAAAAGATCGATATTATTATAGGATCAAACTGTGTCCCAGCAAGATCATAGATAATTTCACAGGAACGTTCATGGCTGTATGCCGCTTTATAGGGTCTTTTTGTAGTTAATGCATCGTATACATCGCATAATGAGACTATTCTTGCACTTAATGGAATTTGTTCTTGCTTTAGATAAAATGGATATCCTTTACCATTCCATTTTTCGTGATGGTAATATGCGATTTCTTTGGCTATAGTTAAGAATGACTGTTCACCGACAATATCATGAAGGTAGGTCAATGCATCTCCTCCGATTTTTGCATGTTGCTGCATATATTGGTATTCTTCATCGTTTAGTCTACCAGGTTTCAACAAAATATTATCAGGGATACTTACCTTGCCTATATCATGAAGCAAAGAAGATAGAGTTATTTCTTCAATGTATTCCTCTGTAATATAATTTCTTTTTGTCTGATAATCGACAAATAATTGATCTATAAAAAGTTTTTGAGATAAAATTTTTACATAATTCTGTATTCTTTCAAGATGCCCTCCGGTTTCCTTGTCTTTATATTCAGATAATTTAGAAAATCCAAGTATGATGGCATTTTGAATATTTAAAAGCTTTTTATTCAAATTTTCGGTTTCAAGTCTCGATAGATGTATATTATTCTCGAGTGTTTTCTGAAGAGTGATGTCTCTTATTATACCGCATGTATTGATAATTTTACCTTTATTAAAGATTGGCGAATAAGTAATGCTGTAATATTTGGTAATCTTATTATTCCCGACTGATTTGATATCAATTTTTTGGGGTTCTATGTTGTTTTTCCCCCAATTTACAATTATATGATCTTTATCGAATATAGGAATAATTTCGGTTATATTTTTCCCAATAATAGTATTCTTTTTTAAATCAAACATTTTTGCAAAAATATTATTGTTAAACGTTATCTTCCCGGTAAGATCAATTATAAAAAGTCCTTCTCCTATATGATCAGCAAGGAATCTTTCTTTGGCTTCGATATCATTTTTTATTTCATAATTATTATGATTATTTATCTTATTATGTGTTTTGAAATATTCGCTTTTTTTTAAGCCATCAAACAATTCTTCAATTAAATATTTACTGAGGTTTGATTTAATATGCCACTTTGATTCAAACAGGTATACCAGTTCGTCTTTTTTTAGAAAAAATCCGAATAAAACATTATCATTATAAATTATCCCATCTTTTTTGTTGAATATTATATCGTTAAAAGGATTATTCAAATTTTTATTTGTGTCAGTTATATTTATAGTCTTTAAATAAAATCCGATTTTTTCTAAAAGCTTGGAAATATTTTTAATGTTATTTTGAGTTTTTAATTGTATAATCGTCTTTCTAAAATATGATTCTTTTATAGTTTGAGCAAGATTCAATATATTATTTAATTGATAGGATAGATCAACTCTGGAAATATCAGGAAAAATGTAATATACATTTTTATATGTATTGGCATAATTATTTTCATTAATAAAAAGTATTAAAGAGGCAGGAAATCTTTTGTTAAGTATAAATAAATTATCATAATTTGATGTTAAAATTATATCACAAAATATTGAAATGTTATTCTTATCTTCAAATATTGCATAATCATTATTATTAATAATTGAATAAAAAGTTTTATTAAATGAATCTTCATTATTTATTAAATTTTTTAAAACCATAAAATATTCAAATTATTTTTTATTTACATGAAATTTAAAAAATATTCATATGAATT
>CAZHHK010000046.1:0-22684 GCA_964531405.1 uncultured Spirochaetales bacterium
TTGGCTCCCATTCTTTTGATACCCCGTCAGCTTGCTGCGGGGAGGTTCATTTGCATTCTCAGCCATTATTATTAAATTAAATGCCCGCTGATCAGGATTTTTCATGCCAGACTGATAAAACAATGCTTTAGCTTTTTTTAATATCACACTTTCAAACTGCGTAGAATCTTTAAATTCTTTTTTATTATTAGAAAAAAAATAATAAATCTTATTATAAATTGGCTCAATAGGATTTATCATATCATCCCTATCCTCTTGTAATTATAATGCATTAATAATTATTAAACAAGCAATATAATTTCAAAAACCTTGACATTAAAAAATGCTTATGATATATCCAAATGCATTATGAATATACACTATAATTTTATTATGCTTATGAATCAATTGGCAGATATTGTTTTCTCTCCATTCAATAAATTGCTAATAATTGCCGGTGCAACACAAGTAGCCAGTATGATTACAAAAGCAATAATTTTGACTATCAAAAATAAAGCATTAGCGTTTAATAAAATGGCAACCTACGGTGGCATGCCTTCCAGTCACACAGCCTTCGTTTCATCTTTTATGTTTGGTGTAGCTCTGGATAAAAATTACGGCTGGCAAAGTCCATTTTTTGTAATAGGTTTGATTGTTACAGCAATAGTTATGGCGGATGCGCTTAAACTCAGAGATACTATAGATAAATTAAACGATATTTTAAAGGAAGTAATTGCAAAAGACAAAGAACTGGCAAAAAAAATTAAATTCCCAAAACACATTGCACATAAAGGTATCGAAATTGTCGCTGGCTTGATTTTTTCTTTTTTATTTACTTTTATTTTTTATCTGCTTTTGTATAGCATTTATCCAACAATAAAATAATTATACTATAAAAAATTATCTTTATTTATCAACAAGATCATAATATAACTTTTCCATTTTATCGGTTGTAATGCGTATATCATATTTTTTTACCATCTGTAGTGACTTTTTTGAAAAAGCAGAATGAATATTTTTATTATTCAAAACTTTTAGGATACATTCAGCCATTGATTCATAATCATTCGGTCTAACTATATAACCATTATTATCAATCATTTCTGGAACACCTTTTGCATCAACACCTACAATCGGTAGCCCAAACATCATTGATTCGATTATAGTCATAGGTTGATTTTCGGAAGTGCTTGAAGTTGCAAATAACTTCATTTTTTTTATTATACCTGATTCGAGGAGATCTTTATTTGGGATCATTCCTGTAAAATATATTTTATTTTCTAATTTAAATTTTTTTATCAAATTGATTAAATCATTTTTGTATGGTCCATCCCCAATTAAAAGCAATCTTGCGTTTTTATTTTTACCCATTACTATAGTCATAGACTTAATCAAAACATCCAAACATTTTTCTTTTGAGAGCCTGCCTATGAATAATATCCAATCTTCATTTTTTTTTATTGGAATATTAAATGTCTTATCGGTAAATTTAAATTTTGAATATTTTTTAATATCAACACCGTTTGGTATTACATGTACTTCATTGTCAAGTCTGTTTTTTATTAATATTTCTGCTGTAATCTTTGCAGGCGAGACCACAGCCGAGCATTTATTAAAAAATTGATTAGAATACCACCAGCCGAAATTATAAAGAAACTTACTTTCCTTTTTTCCAATAACATTTAAGTACTCTGGCTCTGCAAAAAAAGTATGGAATGTCCCGACAACCGGTATTCCATATTTTTGTCCGAGCCTTATAGCCTGGTAACCCATAGTAATCGGCGCATGAAAATGAATTATATCAGGCATAAATTTTTTTAATTGATGCTCGACTTTTGAAGAAAAAGGATAAGTGAGAGTAAAATCAGGATATACAAAAGCTGCCGAACCTTTTTGATAATAACTATTAAAAGGAAAATAATCATCTGGCATATTGTTAAAATTTTTGCACGAGTATGATGCAAATCCAAAAATCTCATGGTCCCTTTTTGATAATTCAAAGATGGTGTTTATCGATGAGGTAACTACCCCGTTAATTTGAGGATAAAAATTATCTAAAAAGTATGCTATTTTTAATTTTCTGTCCATAGGTTATTAAATTATTATTCACTTTAAAAATTTAAAAATTAAGAATGAAATAAATATCATTTTATTAATATTTTGTTAAGTTTTTTTTTAATGACAGAGATATCCTTTTTCTGTTTTCATCGATATCTATAATTGTAAATTCTTTTATATCTCCGACCTTTAACATCAAATGCACATCCTTTATAAATTTATTGCTTATCTGGGATATATGCAGCAGTGCAGTTTCCTTTATACCTATATCCACAAATGCACCAAAATCAACGACGTTCTTTATCTTGCCGGTAACCTTCATACCGCATCTAAGATCATCAAAGCTTATTACACCCTTTTGCAAAATAGGCTTTGGATAGTCTTCACGAGGGTCAAGGTTTGGCTTTTTTAATTCCTCGATTATTTCCTTAACAAGATTTTCGGAAACTCCATGTTTTTTTGCTATAGAGTCTATATCGCCGGTGTTTAAATTTTTATTTGTTTTAAGAATAATAAAAATATCTTTGGCAATTTCATAATTCTCAGGATGTACCCATGTATTGTCTAACTGGTTATCACTTTCCTGTATCTTTAAAAAACCAGCAGCCTGCTCAAAAGTTTTTTCTCCAATGCCATTTATTTTTTTTAATTCCTCTCTTGAACGGATTATCCCGTTTTCTTCTCTATATTTAACAATATTTTTTGCGGTAGAATTACTAATCCCGGAAACATATTTTAATAGATGAAATGACGCTGTATTAAGATTAACTCCTACTTTGTTTACAACACTCTGTACTACCTCATCAAGTGTTTCGGATAATCTGGCTTGATTCACATCATGCTGGTATAATCCTACACCGATTGAACGGGGGTCGATCTTAACGAGCTCTGCCAGAGGATCCTGCAATCTTCTGCCGATGGATATTGCTCCTCTGATTGTGAGATCAAGATCGGGGAATTCCTCACGAGCAGCTTCTGATGCAGAGTATACACTTGCCCCGTCTTCAGAAACTACTGTAAATTCTACAGGCAGAGAAAATTCACTTATTAGTTCTGCAACAATTGTCTGTACTTCCTGAGTACCAGTGCCATTGCCGATCGCAATTAAATTTATATTATGTTTATTAACATAACTCTTAATTATTTCTTTTGACTTTATAACATCCATCTGATTAAAAACAAAATAATCCAGTATCTTCCCTGTAACATCCAGTACTGCACCCTTTGACCCTGTACGTATCCCGGGGTCAATGCCGATAATCCTGCTTTTTTTAATTGGAGGAGTCATTAAAAGAGAAAAAAGATTCTTGGCAAAAACTTCTATGCCGTGGCTGTCAGATTTTTCTGTAAGGCTGTTTCTTATTTCTCTTAAAATGGATGGCAATAAAAGCCTGTCCAATCCATCTTCAAGTGCATTTTTATAATAACCATTTATGGGTTTTATTCTATTTAAAAGGATTTCGAGGCATTCTTCCTTTTCATAATCTATATTAACTTTAAGCTCTTCTTCTTTTTCTCCGCGATTGATTGCAAGCACACGGTGGGGTTTTATTTCAGCAAGAGGTTCACTGTAATTATAATACATTTTATAGACACTTGACTCCTCATCTTTTAATCCCTCTATATTCAGAGTACCTGTTTTAAAAATAAAATTTTTAATTATTGTCCGTATATCTATATCATGCGCTATTTTTTCTGCAATTATATCCATAGCGCCCTGCAGGGCATCTTCCTTTGTATTTACGCCTTTTTCAGGATCAATAAATTTAACAGCCTCATCTTCTATGTTTTTGATTTTTTCCATTAAATCGGCTAATGAAGCAAGTCCTTTTTCGATTGCTATCATTGCTCTGGTTTTTTTCTTCTGTTTATATGGAGCGTATATATCTTCCAGTTCACTGAAGTTTCCTGCTTTATTTATATTGTTATAAAGATCTTCTGTTAAAAGACCTCTGTTGAATATTGTTTTAATTATTTCAATTTTTCGGTTTTCAATGTTTTCAAAAAAAATAAGTTTGTGAAAAATATTTCTTACTTCTTCTTCATCCAGAAAGCCTATTGCCTCTTTGCGATATCTGGCTATGAATGGTATTGTATTTTCTTCTTTTAAAAGCTTAACTGTATTTGAAGTCTTATTTATTGAAATATTTAATTCCTCACTGATTTTTTTTATAATACTACCAGCATCGATTTGTAATCCATTGATAAAATCTTCGGTAAATTCCATAACAAAAAAACTCCATACTCCTTTTAACGATTATTCAATTTAATGGTACTATATATAAAAAAAATCAGCATAAATCAATCTGAAATAATATTTTATATATAGATAAATAATTATTTCATACTTAATAGTATGGGATAAATACATATAGGTCAAATGGTATATTTTTCATATTTTTTAAAATAATTCTTTACAAATAATTCTTCATTCTTTATAAATATATTATGGACGAAACGTATAAATATAACAGTAAACTTGGGGAGCGTTTAGGCAATTTTAAACGCTCGGAGATAGTGGGGCTGTCAATTCAGGGGAAAAATTATCCGATTGCAACTAAAATTACAATCGGCAGGGACAAGGTAAATAATATAATCATTGATGACACTCTTGCTTCCAGATTTCATGCGTTGATTCAAAAAATTAAAGATGCATATTTTATCAAAGATCTTAACAGCACAAACGGTACAATGGTAAACGGTGAAGAAGTCCCAAAAGACAAATACATAAAACTTTATAAAAACGATGTTGTAAAAATCGGCAGAACAGAGCTCATTATCCAATAATGTTTTATATTTAAAATATTCTCTTTATTATTCTGACGTTTATCTTGATGGAATCTTAATCAAGATAAATTAAATTTCTATTCTTTAAATAAAATTCAGACCGAGCCATTTTATATAAATTTGCATAGTGCCACAAAAAGCGAAATAAACTATATAAATTAATTATTCCAGATAGAAGTAAATATTCATAATTATTGATATTAAAAATAAAAAAGCATTAACCTTTCGGACAACCTTCTTATGTGTGCTCTCTTGTTGCAATAAATAAATTTATTTCTCAATGTAAAATTATAAAACTTTTGACAAACAGAAAAAATTTATAGGGCAAAAAAGTTAAAAATAATTATTTTACTTGTATTGAAATTCATGAAATCATATAATAAAAAAATATTTAAGGAAATTTTTTATGTTAAGCAGTGTCGATCTTAATAAAACAATGCCTAAAGAAGAATACAATGAAGAGATTAAAAAACTTGAAATCGAAATAGGCGTATTACAAAGAAAGGCAAAAGAAATAAAAATCCCTATAATAATTGTTTTTGAAGGATGGGATGCTGCCGGTAAAGGCACATTGATTAATAATCTTATCCTGCCTCTTGACCCTAGAGGATTTAGCGTTTTTAAAATTATTGAGCCCAATGAAGAAGAGAGATATCGACCGTTTTTATGGAGATTTTGGACAAAAATTCCCGAAAGAGGAAGGATATCGATTTTTGACAACAGCTGGTATAGAAAAGTTTCTATAGATATAATTAATAAAGATATAACAGATGATAAAATAGAAAATGATTTTAAGGATATAAAAGCTTTCGAAAAACAACTTACCGATGACGGATATCTTGTGTTAAAATATTTTCTCCATATTTCAAAAAAAGTCCAGAAAGAAAGAATGAAAAAACTTGAAAAAAACAAATCAACTTCATGGAGAGTAACAAAAAAAGACTGGAAGCATCACAAAATTTATGACAAATTTTTAAACGTTTATCAAAAGATGATTGAAAGCACGGATACAGATAATGCCCCTTGGACTATAATAGAATCCACCGATAAAAAATTTGCATCGATAAAAATATTTAAAACGCTGATAAAAATTCTTAATGAAGCAATAATAAAAAAGGAAAAACAAATTAACTCCATACCAGCATCAAATGAAAACCATATAATTCATGATAACTCAATAAATACTTCTATACTGGATCAAATAAATCCTGCTATTGATATTCCTGATGATCAGTATAAAAATCAGTTAAAAGAATATCAAAACAGACTTAGAGACCTAGAATATATAATTTATAAAAAAAGAATTCCAGTAATTATTTTATACGAAGGATGGGATGCTGCCGGTAAAGGTGGCAATATTAGGCGGCTTATACAAAAGATGGATCCAAGAGGTTATGAAGTTATACCAATATCTGCGCCCAACGACATTGAAAAAGCTCATCATTATCTATGGAGATTCTGGAATAAGATGCCTAAAGCAGGACACATCGCGATATTTGACAGATCATGGTATGGCAGGGTCATGGTCGAAAGAGTCGAAGGATTTTGCTCTGACAATGAATGGAAAAGAGCCTACAATGAAATTAATGAAATGGAAAAGCATTTTATAAATTTTGGCATGGTTTTAGTAAAATTTTGGTTGCATATAGATAAAGACGAACAGTTAAGGAGATTCAAGGAAAGAGAGTCAACTTCATATAAAAACTGGAAATTGACAGATGAAGACTGGAGAAATAGAGAAAAATGGGATTTTTACAAACTTGCTATTGACGAAATGCTCTACAGAACAAGTACGAGTTATGCTCCATGGACAATCGTCGAATCTAACTTTAAAAAATACGCAAGAATAAAGACTTTAAAAACGGTAATAGATTGTATCGAAAAAACAATTTGATTAATAAAAAAGTCCAGACTTTATTTTGCCTTCTGGATTATTTTTTATTATCCATTACATCTAGCAAAGATTTACTTGATTCATCAAGCAGTTTCATAAGATTGTTGATTATCTGGAGTGATTCAATAAGTCCGTTTATGCCTTTTTCCAGATCGTTGAAACTCTGCTGAGTTTGAAAAACCGTCGAAACAGAATTATTTATGCTCGAGTTGATAATACTTATGGTGTTTTTTATTTCACCGGCATGTTTTTTTGTCAATTCGGAGAGCTTTCTTATTTCTCCAGCAATAATTGCAAAGCCTTTGCCACTAACTCCAACGTGAGCCGCCTCGATCGAAGCGTTAAGCGCAACTATATTGATATTTGCAGAAATATCATCGATTACTTTAATTAATTCTAGCATTTTATTCATGTCTTTGGATGTTTTCTCTATTGATTTTGCTGTTTCAATTATTTTCTGCCAGCTTGATTTTGAGATATTTTTTAAATCATTAATCGCTGTTATTTTATCACTTGCAATCTTGACTACGTTGTTTATTGATTCTATCATAGGGTACACAAGGCTTTGTATCTGGAAATTTTTATTTTTGAGCATTTCCTGATTTTCAATGTTTTTTTGAAATATCTTTGAAGCCTGAAATGCGCTTGACAGCTTAATAAATATTGATTCGTATACCAATCCTTTTGTTGTTTTCCCATCTACAAGTAATATACCGATATGCTGGTCTTTAAAATATAGAGGATAAACTATAATCTTAAATCTTCTATTAGTGTTAAAATTTGCCGGCAGTAAATCCATGGGATTGTATAATTCCTGATCTTTTTTTATTTCCAAAGTTTTATTGTTTTGATATGCCATAATCAAATTTGCTTCGGATAGATCATTTTTTGTATATAATGAAATAAAAAAAACGTTGATTTCAAGTTTATCAAACTGATCTGCAATTATTTTAATTAATTCATTTTTATCAAAAGTTGACGATAATGACATCGATAATTGGTCCAGTGTGAAAGATTCTTTTTCTGCAACTATTTTTTCATTTGTCATGCTGTACATTGTCATCTCGGAAACTAAAACTCTTGCCTGCTGGAATATATTTTCAAATTTTTGGCAATTGATAGAATTATTATAAACATAACTATAAAATGAATTTCTTATGATTGAGAGCACTATTTGAAATTTTGATACGAATATACCGTCCCTTAATAATGCCTGAATAATACGGTCAAGTGAGTATAAAAATTTGTTGTTATTTGAATTATCTTTAATATCATCTGATAAACTATCTATCAAATTACCGATCAAATTTTTATATTCTTGACTGCTGTATTTGTTTATAACATTTAATATTTCTTTAGACAGATTATCTTTTTCATTTTCGATATGATCAAGATTATTAATAATAATTTCTGATTTTGCAAATGCTTTATCTATATCCTGCATCTGACAGCCGCATGACTTTCGGTAAATCGGCTCTGTCGGCAAAGTGATTTCATCAAGAGGTATATTCTTAATTTTTTTCACGAGTGCATGAACGGCTTCCTCACCCTGCTTTATAATAGGCTGTTTTATTGTTGTTAAAGCAGGGTATACGGCACTGGCATCCTGAATGTCATCAAAACCTGTAACGGCAACTTCATCTGGTATAATAAACCCGCGCTTTTTTAACTCTGATAATGCACCTAAAGCCATATTATCATTACTTGCGACAACCGCATCAAATTTTATTTTTCTGACATCAAGTAATTCCTTAATACAATCAGCCCCGGACTGTTCCATAAAATTGCCTTTATAAACAAGGTTATCGTCGTATGGTAAATTGAATTCGGAAAGAACTTTTTTATATACCTCAAATCTTTCTATTGCGTCTTTGTTTCCTTCAGCACCTTTTATGAATGCGATTTTTTTTGCATTATGGACTGTTATTAAGTGTTTTATTATTTCATATAATCCTGATTTATTATCAATATTGATGCTTGAATAATTGAAAATCGGTCCTCCGATACTGACCATAGGTAAGGGCTCGATATTTTTGCAAAATTGCATGTATTCTTCTGGAGAAACATAATTACCCAATGTCAAGCCCGTAAATACTATGCCATCAATCAAATTTTTATTTATATAAGAATAAATGATGTTTCTGTATTTTTCAAAGGGATTGTTCGGAGAATGCTTTATTGTTCCACCTGAGAAACAAATTAAATTGACATCTTCCAGTTCGGCGCCTTTTAAAACGCCTTTCCAAACTTCATTCTGATAACTACCCATACCATAAAGACCGTCGATGAGCAGCCCAATCGTTAATCTAGAATTTCTTGAAACCATAATAACTGCCTTATTTATAGATTTTATAATTATATTATAATATTTAAAATATTTCTACTAAATCTTTTCTAAAACTTTTAGATTTTTTTTCCTCCTGATTGATCCAGCGGGTTTTTTATCAACAAATATCGATTTTTTTAAATATTGAAAAATAAATGATTATTTAATATAATCACTAATTACTTATTGTATAAAAGGACTGAATATGCTCAATGATATATTTAATGATATAAAGAAAATAGACAAAATGGATGATTTTGAAAGAAAATTACTCTCAGAAAATCTACTTAAAGAAGCTCTTGAAGAAAAAGAAAAATTCACTGAAATTGTAAGAAACATTAAATTTAAGAATGATCCGGAATTTTATGATTACAACCTCTGGGATATTTATTCAATACTTGCTCAAGATTTAAAAAACTGGAGAGAATTTATTATTGAAGAAATAAAAAGACTTTTAAATGAATATAAAGATGAATCTTCATTAAAAGACATCAATTACTTTCTATTTGCTTTTAAAAAAATGCCTGATGATAAAGAATTAATTAATGAATTTATAAATGATTTATTTAAATTATCTTTAGATAAAAATCCATATCTTGCAATTTTAATTTATGATTTTATTATTGATATATCAAAAAATAGCGAAAATGAAATTTTAAATAAAGTAATGGAATCTTTAATCAAATTTCATGATTCTAAAGACTGGAAAATCAGAGTGTATGCCAATAAAATTTTAAAGAAACATAATATTAAAGGATTTGACAAAGAGCTTTCGTTTTTTGATAAAATTAAAGCAGGATCTTTAAAATTTATTTAAAATAAAAATTTTTATCCCCATTCATCCCGACACTAATCTTTATACTTTAAAATGTAAAAATTAATTTTTCCTTATTATAAATACAGCAACAATCAGTAATGCAAGTGCAATCCTGTAAATAACAAATGGCAAAAAACTTCTTTTCTTCAAATAATTCAACAGGAAATGAATAACCAAAAATCCTACTATTGCCGCAATGAAAAAGCCTATTATAAAAAAGACTAATTCATTTTTTACTTCACTAAAATTTTTTATTAAATGCAGCATCCCTGCGCCAAAAACAACCGGACCTGACATTAAAAAAGAAAATCTTGCGGATTGATCCCTTTTGTAACCCAATGCCATGCCTGCAGTTATTGTAGCGCCTGATCTTGATACTCCGGGGAATAAAGCTATTGCTTGAGATAAGCCGATTAAAATTGTTTGAAAAATATTTAATTCTGAAAGAGTTTTTTCTTTTTTAACCAGTTTATCAACTAAAAACATTATGACCCCAAAAACAGATAATGCTAAAGCTATTAACAAAATCTGATCTCTAAAAACCGCTTCAACTATTTCGTCTAACAAAATACCAAAAATAAAAGCAGGAATTATTGAAATAATCACAAACCAAAAAAGTTTGCCTTTTTCAGATTTTGGATTGGTCAATCCATCATATACCATTCCTGTATAATCTTTAAAGAAATATATTCCGATTGCTAAAAAAGTACCCAGATGAAGTGCAACATCAAAAGTTAATGATTGCTCCTTCCATTTTAAAAGCCATGACACTATTATTAAATGTGCTGAGCTTGATACTGGAAGAAATTCTGCCAACCCCTGAACAATTCCCAAAACAATTACTTGAAGTAAGCTCATTTTTAAATCCTTTAATTTTTATAAATTTATGATTGTAAATCTGTTGGATTTTTTTCTTTATAAAGAATCATCTTAGCCGTTTTATACCCCGAACTTATGGTTGAAGGATATCCACCGCCCGGATAAATCGAAGATCCAACTATAAACAAACCTTTAACAGGAGTAAACGGCTGGAGCCTATTCATACCAGATTGCTCTGTAATCTGACTTGGTCCATAAATAGAGCCTTCTGGATTTAACGAATATCTAAACATTGTCTTCGGCGTACCAAGCTCTTTTACTACTATATGCTTGCTCAAATCCGGTATATGTTTTTCAACCTTTTTTATGATTATCTCGGTGACTTCCTTTTTTTTCTTAAGATATTCACTTTCCGATAAATCTTTCCAATTGTTTATATGATCAAGACTGAAAACATTAAGTATCCCCTTACCTTTGGGGCAATTTGTATCATCAAAATACGAATAATTTGAGCAACTAAAAAGAGTTTTATCATATTCGCCATTTAATATATACTGATAATTTTCATCATGATCGTATGAATAAAAAACAGTAAAGCTGTGATCCTTCATACCCAGCTGTCTTGGATCACAGTCTAACCCAAGATATAGTTGTATTGCAGATAACGACAACTCCTGATTGTCAACCTTGCGTATATATCTTTTTTTTACCTGTTCGGAGTCGAGTAGTTTTAAAAAAGTATTTTTTGCACCAACGTTTGATATTATAAGATCAGCATAAAATATTTCTCCCTGATCTGTCAAAACCGCCTCTGCTTTATCATTTTCCATTAAAATCTTTTTTATTTCAGTATTTAATATAACCCTGCCATGATTGCCAATTATAATATCTGCCAATGCATCAGATAGCGCCTGAGATGTGCCTTTTATATTACCTCCGCCATGCTCAAAATAATTTGCACTCGGCACCGAGTATAACAATGCAGCAACTCTGCTTGGTGGCAAACCAAAATACCACCAGAGATTTGCTATTAAACCTTTTAACTCTGTATTTTTTACATATCTATCCATAAGTTCATTGAAAGTCGTATAGACAAGCTCGACAAACTGCGGATATTTAACTGCCATCATCGGAGATATCATTTCATCAGGATTACCTCCCAGTGACAGATCTTCAAATTCATCAAATCCCTTTCGTATATACTTTATCTCATCAAAAATTTTTTTAATGCCTTCACATTCTTCAGGAAATTGTTTTGCAAGAACATCTGCAAAATTATCGATACCCCTGGGGATATTAATATCATGTTTTGGGAAAATAATCCTTTGAAAATTTTCATAAGGCACATAATTAATTTTATCCATCAACCCAAGATCATCAAAAATTTTTGCAATCGAACTATTTATAGGACCCATGTTATGCAGTGATACATCAAATTTATAATCCTCTCTTGTAAATGCTGTCGCATAACCTCCAACTTTATCATGTCTTTCAATTACAAGGACTCTCTTGCCGTATTTTGCCAAAGTTGCACCAGTCGTTAATCCACCAAGCCCTGCTCCGACAACAATAACATCATAAGTATTGTCTATTATTGACTGAATCCTATTTTTACATGTACCACAGCTTGTCCCAGCCCTTGTTACTTTCATAACCCTGTCTATATCGCCACCCTGGCTCCGTATTGCATCCCTGATCTTCCTGCATGATATGCCATTACAGTCGCAGATTGTTATGTCATTGGGCCAATACACAGCAAGCGATGACGAACCTGGTTTATGCACACCTGGAAAAAGCAATTGTTCGATACGGTTTGGCAGAGGAAGTTTTGCAGTATAATAAACACCTAAAGCATCGGAGTTTAAATCTTCTCCTACCAGATGAGCTCCAACAAGCCTATTGTCATTTATAATTAATTTTTTAAAAATATTGGTCTTTGGATTCTTATAATAAACTACTTCATCATCTGCATCTTCGTTGATTTTTCCCATGGCAATGGCAGCAATCTCGCTTTTTAATTTTGCTGGAGGCAAGCCTGTGTCGGGATAAATCACATCCTCACCTTTTAAGATGCGAGACAAAGTCCTTGCCTGCTCATACACCGGAGCAATAAGTCCATAAGTTTTACCATTATACTCTATGCATTCGCCTATTGCATATATATTTTCATCACTGGTTAATAGTTTTTCATTTACTATTATCCCCTTGTTTATCTTTAAACCCGATCGTTCGGCAAGCTCCTTGTTGGGTTTGATGCCACAGTTTATAATCACTGCTTCAGTTTCATTTTTTGACCCATCCTTAAAATCAACTTCAAACTTATTATTTTGCAAAACGCTTATTCTCTCTGCATAAGTATTCATTACAAAATTTATACCAATTTTGCATAATGCATTCTGAAGATACACAGAAGCTTCTTTATTTAACTGCATCTCCATTAAAGAATCCATTAGATGAGAAACCGTCACCTGTTTTCCTGCTTTATGCAGATTATACGCAAGCTCTAAACCAAGAAGTCCACCGCCTATGACCATGACCTGTGACTTATTTTCAATCCATGCCTTAATTTTCTTAACATCATCTAAATTTCTTAAGGTCATTACCCCATGCAAATTGCTGCCCTCTATATTGGGAATAAATGGTAAGGAGCCTGTTGCGATAACAAGTTTATCATAAGCGATCGAAGTATTTTTGTCCGTTTTTATTATTCTGTTTTTTTTGTCTATCTCTATTACTTTTTCACCTAAAATTGCTTTAATATTATTGTCTTTATACCACTCCTCAGTATTCAGCCAGAATTTTTCTATTTCATTTTCATTAATCAAACTGGCTAATTTTATCCTGTCATAATTACCTACCGGCTCATCTCCTACAATTGTTATTTCATAAAAATTATTGCCAGATAAAACAAGCTCTTCAGCAAGTTTGCCTCCAGCCATACCACTTCCAATAATAACAAGTTTTTGCATTAAGTTACTCCAAATAATAAATTAAGGGCTCCCGCCCTTAAAAACCCGATGTTGCAATATCATCAACTTATTTATAGATGCACTGTCATGATTTAAAGCAGAAAAAAATTGAGTTTGAATACTCGCTAGATTTTTTTCTGCTTTAAATCATGGCTTTTTATTAATGACTTATTATTATTGCAACAAGAAGAAAAAAAATATAATAAATTTATTTTATTTTAAAAATTTCCGTTGTTTTTAAAAAATCGCACAACCTTCTTGCTTCTTCATCAAGAGGCCTGTCCTTATCAACAAATTTTGTAATCCTGCGAATCTCTTTGTAAATTTTTTTTGTAAAAGGACCAAAATTATCTACCCCGATTAAATCTACTGCCTGCATTACAGCTAAAAGGTGCAGAGAGTATTGCATGTATAATAATTTAATTGCTTCTCTTAACTTTCTTACAGAAATAGTCCCTAATGAAACTTTATCCTGATTAAGTGATTCTGTCGGTCTTGAATGAATGCTTACAGGAGCGGATAAATATTGTATTTCACTGGTTAAAGCAGATATTGATATCTGTACAGCCTTAAATCCATGCATCAACCCCTGTAATGGAGAATTATCTTCAAGATAAGGTATTAAATTTTCTGTTAAATTGTTAAATTTGCCATCAACAATAAGTTCTGCCTGCTTGTCCGACAAATCTGAAATATTTGCCAGTGCAATCCTTAAATAATCGCTTGCAAGAGATATATGTCCACCGTAAAAATTGCCGCTGTTATAAACACATTCTTCCTTTTTATCAATTAATGGATTGTCATTTGAAGAATTAATTTCATTTTCAATCCATACTTTTGTAAACATTAAAGTGTCTCTCAATACACCATTAATCTGTGGCGCGCATCTTAAAGAATATCTATCCTGAATTTTAACGTCATGCTTCTTATAATGATTATTTTCGATTGATCCTATTTTATCAAGCAACTTTTCATACTGATGAGCTCTTTTTGAATCTTTTATAACGCTATAGATATATTCGGAGCTTTCAATCTGTCCGGGATGATTTTTGATTTCCGAAACCTTCCTTCTGAATGGCACATCATTGCCGCATAATATTTCTACCGTAGCCCCTGTCAAAAAATCCGATATATCAGCCAGCTTTTTGATATCCATCCATGCCAATGAAGCAATTGCCGTCATTACCGATGTACCGTTCATTAAAGCAAGCCCTTCTTTTGCTTTAAGACTGACAGGCTTTAAATTCTCTGCTTTTAATGCTATAGAAGCATCGGTAATTTTGCCTTTATAATAAACCTTTCTTTCACCCATTAATACAGCTGCAAGATAACTTAACGGAGTCAAATCACCCGACGCCCCAACCGAACCTATTTCAGGAATTAAAGGAGTGATCCCATGATTGATTAAATCCCTCATTAATTCTGCAAGTTTAACAGTTATCCCAGAAAAGCCTTTAATATTAGAATTTAATCTTACAAGTACTACAGCTTTCCCTTCTGATTCAGTAAAATATTCTCCAAGCCCTATGCCATGAAAATCCACTAAGGCTTTCTGAAGATTTTCTGTCCTTTTGGGATTTATCTGATTATGGCATGAATCTCCAAATCCAGTCGTTACACCGTATATAGGAAATCCTTTTTGCATGTAGTATTCCAAAAATTCTCTTGATTCCTTTAAATTTTTCCAGAATGATTCATCATCAGTAAATTCAACTTTTACATCTTCGTTTGCTACTCTATAAACATCTTCAATTGTTAACGAATTACCATTTATTATTACCGTCTCTTTACTAATATTCTTTATATTCATGTTTTATGCCGTTCCTGAATAAAATCAACAAATTTTCAAAAAACTGATTATACTTTTACAATCAAAAAAAGTCAATATTAGTAAAAGAATATTCTTAAATAAATTCTAAACAAAAGAGTCTTTTAATCGTACTTTACCAAAATAGTCTAAAATTCTTCATTAAATTACAAGACAACATATTGAATTAATGAATTTTTTTTGATATTATGCTGAACGAAAGTTTTTCGTAATTTAAATATTTTTTTTATACAAACAACTTTATTAGTAATAAATTTTAATTTAG
The DNA here is from genome assembly GCA_964531405.1 of uncultured Spirochaetales bacterium. Lineage (GTDB taxonomy): Bacteria > Spirochaetota > GWE2-31-10 > GWE2-31-10 > JAFGQB01 > CAZHHK01. The sequence continues at coordinate 15,743 of CAZHHK010000046.1, forward strand.
GGGTTAATATAGTGTCTTTTTCAACTAAAAAAAAAATCAATTTAACAGGCTTAAAAGCCGGTGCAAAAACAGTAAGATCTTTAAGTATTGATGCCATAGAAAAAGCTGGATCAGGTCATCCAGGGCTTCCTTTAGGATGTGCTGAAATCGGAACATATTTATTCGCAGAAGTATTAAAGCATAATCCATCAGATTCGGATTGGATAAATAGAGACAGATTCATTCTATCAGCAGGTCACGGCTCTATGCTGTTGTATTCTTTGTTATATCTAACAGGTTATGGTCTTACGATCGATGACATTAAAAATTTCAGACAGTTTGAATCATTAACGCCTGGCCATCCTGAATATGGTTTAACAAAAGGCGTTGAAACATCTACAGGTCCTCTGGGACAGGGTGTTGGCAATGGCGTCGGCATGGCTATAGCAGGCAAAATAAACGAGCAAAAATTTAATAGAGATGGATATAAAATCTTTGACAATAGAATCTTCGTTTTAGCAGGCGATGGAGACTTAATGGAGGGCATAAGCCATGAAGCCTGCTCGCTCGCCGGACATTTAAAACTTAATAATCTTATCGTAATTTATGACAATAATAAAACAACTATTGACAGTGATATTGACATAGCATTCACAGAAAATGTGGAAGCAACTTTTATAGCAATGGATTGGCATGTAATAAAAATCAACGGCCATGACTTTAACGACATTAAAAGAGGTTTCGATGAAGCAGAAAAAGCAAGAATATCGAAAAAAAAACCTGTTTTAATAATGGCCACTACAATAATAGGCAAAGGCGCTCCAAATAAACAAGGCACAAGCAAATGCCATGGATCTCCATTAGGTAAAGAAGAATCAAAACTCTGCAAAGAAGCGCTCGGCATAGATGCAAATGATTACTTTTATGTAGATAAAGACGCTACTAGCTATTTCAATGAAAAGAAAAAATTATGGCAAAAAGAATATGATGAATGGCAGGAATTATTTAGACAATGGTGTCTAAAATTCCCCGAGTTAAAAGAACAGCTTGAAAAAAACACAAAAAGGATTATACCTGACAATTGTTTTACCAATCTACCTGAATTCAAACCAGGAGAGATGATTGCAATAAGATCAAGTTCCAATAAAATATTAAATGCCATACTTAAAGATGTTGATTTCGTTATCTCTGGCAGTGCAGATCTTTCAAGCTCTGTAGAATCATCTCTTAAAGGCAAAGAAGTAATAACAAATGATAATTTTGCAAAACACAACATACAATACGGTGTAAGAGAACATGCAATGGGAGCAATCGCCAATGGTTTGTGCTTATACGGCAATGTAATCCCTATAGTAAGTACTTTCCTATCATTTATAACATATATGTTGCAACCCATAAGAATGTCAGCAATGATGAAAATTCCTGTCATTTATCTTTTTTCTCATGACTCAATATATATTGGTGAAGATGGACCAACTCACCAGCCGGTCGAACATATATCTATTTTAAGACTGATACCGGATCTTAACGTTATGCGTCCATGTGACCCGAGTGAAATTAAAATTGCATGGGAAATCGCATTGAAATCGAAAATGACGCCAAGTGCAATTATAACGGCAAGACAAAAGGTGCCAACTCTGGATTGGAGCGAACTCGAGGACTGTGCTGGAGCAAAAAAAGGTGGATACATAATTAAAAAAGAAAAAAGCAACAATATCGATATAATTTTAATATCCAGTGGCTCTGAGATATCCATAACATTAGAAGCGGCAAAAATGCTGGAAGATGATGGTTATTCTGTCAGAGTGGTAAGCATGATGAGCATGTATCTTTTTGAAAAACAGGATGAAAAATACAAAGCATCCGTACTTCCACAGAATATTGAAAAACGATTTGTAGTCGAAGCAGGTGTTGATGCGTTATGGTATAAATATATTGGATTAAAAGGCAAAACCTTAACAATAAACAGAATGGGATTTTCCGGAAAACCGGAAGATGTTGCTTCCTATTTTGGTTTTAATAAAGAGAATATTTATAAAAACGCAAAACAATTATTGCAACAGTAAAATATTTTATATGCTTTTATTTTAATTTATTCCCAATCATTTTCAATAACTCTCTTATTTCTTTATACGAGGAAGCATTATATTTTGCCTTAGAAATAGTTAAGCCTACTTTGATTGAATAAGATTTCTCAGGAAGTATTGAAAACACATCTTCATCCGTTGTATCATCACCGATTGCAATAATAAAATCATAATCTTTCTGTTTTAAAAACACCTGAGCGGCCCTACCCTTGTTGACTTCAATATTCTTTATTTCCAGCACTTTATTGCCTTCCATAATGCCTAAATTCAAATTAGCCACAATATTCAAAAGATTACCTTTTAATTCTTTTGCTCTTATCTCAGCAAATTCCGGATCAGCATTCCTGTAATGCCAGACAAGAGAATAGTCTTTTTCTTCAATAAAAGTTTTTGGAGTCCTGTCTACATAAGTTTCAAGAATGGCTTTAATATCATTTTTCCAGTTAAAATCCAAATTAATGATCGTACGCCAGTCCTTGTCATTTTCCTTTATCCATACCCCGTGTTCTGCCACAAGATTGATATCAAGATTACCAAACCATTTTTCAAGATCATCTTTTGCTCTACCGCTTATTATAACCACTTCTGTATCTTTTATTCTTATCAATTTTTTTATAATATCCAAAAGTTCATCATCAGGTTTTGCTTCATCAGGCTTTTTTTTAAATTCTTTTAAAGTACCATCATAATCAAGTATTATAAGCTTATTCTTACTATTATAAAAATTTTCGATTATTTTCATTCTTACATCATTATTAAAAAAGCGGGTATTAAGCTCTTTTTGGATCTTTTCTATCTGTTTCAATTTTTCAATAAAATCATTTGCCCATTTAAAAACCGAATTTTTCTTCAAACGCATTTGCATAAGTTTGATTCTTTCACTAATTTCTGAAGGAGACATATTTAAAGCCTTAAAAATTGCATCAGCAATTGCTTCAAAATCATAAGGATTTATAACCAACGCTTCACCAAGCTCCTCGGATACGCCAGCCATCTCACTGATAATTAAAACACCTTTTTTATAGTTCTGCGATGCTAGGTATTCTTTTGCAATTAAATTCATTCCGTCCCTCAAAGGCGTCAACAACGCAATATCTGACAAGGAATAAAGAGCAGCAAGCTGATTAAAATCAAGTGATTTATACATATAAATAATCGGCATCCAATCAAGTTTCGAATACTTACCGTTTATTCTTCCAATCGTCTCATCAATCAAATTCTTAAGATTGACATATATATTTACATCGATTCTAGATGGCACAACAACAAGAATCATTGAGATTTTTTCTATATACTGTGGATACTTCTCTAAAAATAAATCAAATGCAGTAAGTCTGTTTAAAATCCCTTTTGTATAATCAAGCCTATCGATAGATAATATGATTTTTTTTCTTTTAATGATTTTATTTATTATATTTATCTCTTTTTTTACAGATTTCATATTTTTTGCATAAAAATACCTGTCATAATCGATCCCCATTGGGAAAACATCCACCTTTGTCACCTGATTACCATGCATAATCTGTCCGAATGTATCATCATGGCCCAGTATTCTTAACACACTGCTTAAAAAATGCCTGTAATAGCTATAAGTATGAAAACCTATCAAGTCGGAATATATTATCCCTTCAAGTAATTCTTTTCTCCACGGAAGAAGCCTAAATAATTCAAAACTCGGAAACGGTATATGCAAAAAAAATCCTACTTTAAGCCACGGCATCTTCTCCTTAATTAATTTTGGCAAAAGCATAAGCTGATAATCATGGACCCATACTATATCATCATGTTCAACAATTTTAGTAATTTCATCAAAAAACTTGATATTCACTCTTATATAAGACTCCCATAACTTTTTGTCAAAATCTGTTATATAAGGGAAATAATGGAATAACGGCCAGATTGTCTTATTGCAAAAGCCATTATAATAAAGGTCATAATCTTCATTTTCGATAAAAACTGGATAATATCCGTAACCACCTATTAAATTCTCGATAATATATCTAATTTCATTTTGAGTTAACTTTTCATGCGATATACCAGGATAACCCACCCATATACTGTTTTCTATAGAAAGAGATGATAAACCAGTCGCCAATCCGCCAACGCTCTGTATAAAATCGAATTTATTATTTTTCTTTGTAATTGTTACCGGCAATCTATTTGAAGCAATTATTAATTTTGGCATATTGGCTCCTTTTGTCTTTACTTCTTTACTAAAATGGCAACATTAAATTTTAGTAGTACAAAATTATATAGCATAATTATCTTATATATCAACATTTATACTTAAAAAGTATTCAATTCATTTAATCCTCACCTTTTTTACGGTCAAAAAACATTTAGATTAATTCTTTACACCTTGCCCATAAAAAAGATGAGGGGCGAAATTAAAATTAATAAGTAGACATTTTTTAAACTTTTAAGTATAAAATAATTATATTGATTAATATTTTTTAAAGAGATTAATGTGCATAAATATAATTTAGGAATAATCGGAAACTGCTCTTATCTTGCTTACATCGATAATGAAGCTGACGTTAAATGGCTTTGCATGCCAAGATTTGACAGCAGTTTTGTTTTTGGCTCTTTGCTTGATAAAAACTGCGGTAACTTTTATATCAAACCATTCAATAAGAATTATAAATCAAATCAGTATTATAAAGAAAACACAAACATACTGATAACGGAATTTATCACTGATGAAGATGAATTCAGAGTAATAGATTTTGCACCAAGATTTTATCAGTATGACAGATATTTTAAACCAATGATGTTATTTAGAAAAATTGAACTTATTAAAGGAAATCCTTTTATAAAAATAGCATGTAATCCTACTGGAATATATGGCAATGTTAAACCCGAGGTAGTGCTAGGCAGTAATCATATCCGTTATCTTAACATTGGTCCAAATCTACGTCTTACAACTGATATACCTCTTACATATATACTCGAGGAAAAACCTTTTATTTTAAATGACAAAAAATATCTTGCTTTCACATACGGACCGCCGCTAGAAGCCCCGTTAGTTAAAACAGCCGAAGATTTTCTCGAAGAAACTGAAAAATACTGGCTTAACTGGGTTAAAAGCACGTCTATAGCTAATTTTCATCAAAAAGAAATAATACGGTCTGCTCTTGTTTTAAAATTGCATCAATTTGAAGACACCGGAGGAATTATTGCAAGTGGTACCACAAGTCTTCCAGAATCTAACAATTCAGGAAGAAACTGGGATTACAGATACTGCTGGCTTAGGGATACATATTATACTTTGATGGCATTCAACAATATAGGGCATTTCGACGAACTTGAAAAATACTTCTATTACATTCAAAATATTATTTATTCTCATAAGGCGTCTTTAATTGCGCCTTTGTATACTTTAAGTGGCGACAAAGTCCCCTTTGAAACAGAATTAAATCTTGATGGATACTGCGGTAATAAACCGATAAGAATAGGTAACAACGCTACATCACAAATTCAAAACGACGTTTATGGACAATTACTTGTAAGCTTACTGCCGCTATATACAGATAATAGACTTACATATTTTAATAAATTAAAATCATTAAACATTATCAAACAATTGCTAAATAAAATTAAAGACACGATTAACAAGCCAGATTCTGGAATCTGGGAATTTAGAAATAAAAATCAGTATCATCTCTATACCAATTTGTTTCACTGGGCTGGCAGCATGGCATGCATAAAAATAGGTAAACATTTCAATGATGCCGAACTCGAATCATTGGCTAAAAATATGGCAGATCAAGCAGCCGAAAATATCGAAAAATGTTATAATTCTAAACTAAAAGCTTATACTCAGGCTATAGATTCGGACTGTATCGATGCCAGCAGTCTTCAATTAATTATAATGAAATATCTTGACCCAAATTCTGAAAAAGCAAAAAATCAAATTGAAGCTGTTGAAAAACATCTTAAAATTAAAGATGCATTACTTTACAGATACAATAAAGAAGATGATTTTGGCAAACCGGAAAATGCATTTTTAATCTGTAGTTTCTGGTATATTGAAGCTCTGGCCATTACTGGAAGATTAGATGATGCAATTAAAAATTTTGAAGAAGTACTAAAATATACGAATCATCTTGGGCTATTAAGCGAAGACGCAGGGATTGATGGGAGTCAATGGGGGAATTTCCCTCAAACTTATAGTCATGTCGGGCTCATGAATGCTGCATATAAAATATCGCAAAAAATAGATAATCCAATTTTTTTGCAGCTTTAAAAAAATAATGAACCTCCCCGCAGCAAACTTTGGGGAATTAAACCCGTAAAGATTAAAATATAAAATCAATGCGGTTTATAAAAATGTAAAAATATTTTTGATTTTTCTTTTATTATTGACTTAAACATACTTTTGTTATATAAATATAACATGAATATATTTTAAGCGGTTTAAGTATTTTAATACTTAAAGGATTTTAAATGGTCGGGCCGCCATTTATAATAGTAGCAAATATTATTATAAATGGCGGTTTTTTGTTTTTTAAAAATATTTATTTATTAAGTGGTCTGGATATTTTCCAGAGGTTTTAGATGGTCGGGCCGCCAATCTGCTTTTTTAAAGAAGTTTGGCGGCTTTTTTTATTTTTAAGGAGTATGAATAAAACATGGACAGTTACAAAATCTTAGCGGTTATTATATTTGCACTAGTGTTTTTTGGAGGATTAGCTTTATTAAAATTAATTACTTTACTAAAATCCAGAAAGGAAAATAAAAAAAACAATAATACGAGTAAGTAATATATTATTCTAAAATTTATTACAATAGACTTGGAAAATACCTTTAAAAAAATTTATAAAGCTATTAATAAAGAGAAAATAAATAGTTCTTTGAAATAAAAAAAAGGCAATAA
>CAZHHK010000047.1:0-22138 GCA_964531405.1 uncultured Spirochaetales bacterium
TGGCTCCCATTCTTTTGATACCCCGTCAGCTTGCTGCGGGGAGGTTCATTTTAATCGAAAGGCTTTCTGTTTTAAAAAATGTCCTTGTTGGCAATCTCTCACGAATGCCCATGTGGAGATGTGTACTGCAAATCTTTACGAAAGCGGAAAAACTGAGAGCTTATCAAGCTCTTAAAAGGGTTAACATGGAAGATTGCATATATAAAAGGGCATCGTACCTCTCAGGCGGACAACAGCAAAGGGTTGCAATTGCCAGAGCGATTGAACAAAAAGCGAAGATAATTCTTGCAGATGAGCCTATCGCTTCGCTTGATCCTGAGTCAGCAAGAAAAGTTATGCGGCTTTTACATAAATTAAATAAGGAAGATAATGTAACTGTTATAGTATCACTGCATCAGGTTGATTACGCTTTAAGATATTGTGGAAGAATAATCGGTTTACAAAAAGGTAAAATAATTTTTGATGGCACTCCAAACGAACTTACCAATGAAAAACTTTATGAAATCTATGGAGCGAAATTTTCAGAAACAGGTATTGATGAAGATTTTGATGATACAAATTTTGATTCAAAGGGTGCTGAAAAAATATTAGCCAAAGTTAAGGCGATGATTTAAGCGCATAATAATGCGTTAAATATAAATATTAGGAGACAACAAATGATTAAAAAATTTTTAACATTAGTAATGATGATATTAATTCTGGCAGTTAATGTTCAAATCATTACATGTGAAGATGCAAATGATATGAAGAATATTAAAGAGATCAACTTTGGTATTATTTCAACAGAATCCTCTGCAAATTTAATGAGAGGCTTTGATCCTTTCCTTAAGGATATGGAGAAGGCTCTTGGAGTAAAAGTAAAAGCTTTTTTTGCAAGCGATTATGCTGGCGTAATTGAAGCCATGAGATTTAACAAGGTGCAGATTGCATGGTTTGGCAATAAATCAGCAATCGAAGCTGTAGACAGAGCCAGCGGAGAAGTTTTTGCACAAACGACAGATCCTGCCGGATTACCAGGCTATTATTCATTATTATTGGTTCATAAAGATAGTCCTTATAACAGTCTTGATGATATAATAAAGAATGGCAAAAATTTAAGTTTCGGTAACGGAGACGTTAATTCAACCAGCGGTTATTTGATACCTACATACTATTGCTGGGTACAAAATAATATAGTACCAGAAAAATTTTTTAAGAATGTAAAAAATTCAAATCATGAAACAAATATCATGGCTGTAGCAATGAAACAGGTTGATTTTGCGACAAATAACACAGAGCAATACGATAAATTAGTTGAAACTAACCCAAAAATGGCGGCAAATCTCAAAGTTATATGGAAATCCCCAATGATACCTAAAGATCCTCTTGTTTGGAGAAAAGATCTTCCAAGGGAATTAAAGGCAAGAATAAAGGCATTCATATTGGGTTACGGCAGAACGGGCGATAAAAATACTATTAAAAAACAACTTGAGATACTAAAAGGTATGGCAACAGGGTTCGGTCCTTTCTTTGATTCTTCAAATGCTCAGCTTATAACAGTGCGGGAGATAAATTACGCCAAAGATCTCTTGACTGTTCAAAATGATGATAAGTATGATGAAAAAACAAAGGCTGCAAAGATTAATGAAATAAATAAAAAGATTGCTGATCTAAAACTCTTTTCAAGCTTATTGGAAAAATTCTAACTTTTCCCCTAAACATCGCCGTATTCTGTCATAAATACGGCGGTTATTTTTTTAAAGAGGTGTTAAAAATGGAAAACAAAATTAATACAGAGGAAGTATTAAAACTGCCTAAAAGGAATATGCTTAATACGATTTTTTACTTTATTTTCTGGCTTCTGGCTGTTGCTGTACTGATGTGGGCATGGAAAGGCGCAGAAATAAGACCGATTGAATTAATTAAAAACGCAGGTAATATCTGGACGTTATGCAAGGATTTTTTTCCGCCTGATTTTCATGACTGGCTATTTTATATAAATCAAATAATCATAACAATCCAAATCGCAATCTGGGGCACTGTACTTGCTGTTATATTCTCGGTGCCATTTGGGTTACTATCTGCAAAAAATATAGCCCCCGTATGGATACGACAACCAGTCAGAAGACTTATGGATGTTTTTAGATCGGTGAACGAATTGATTTTTGCCATACTTTTTGTATCTGCTGTAGGTCTTGGTCCATTTGCCGGAGTACTTGCTTTGTTCGTTCATACTCTTGGGACACTGGCAAAACTTTTTTCCGAGGCGGTAGAAGCCATCGATCCCCATCCTGTTGAAGGTATAAAGGCTACCGGAGCCAATGTGATTTCCGAAATAATATATGGCGTTATTCCGCAGGTAATGCCTCTCTGGATATCATATTCGCTTTACAGGTTTGAATCAAATGTTAGATCTGCGACTGTAGTAGGGATGGTTGGTGCAGGCGGAGTAGGTTTTATATTGTATGATGCGGTGAGAAGTTTCCAATATACAAATGCACTTGCTATGCTTATATTGATTGTAATAGCAGTAAGTTTTTTAGATATGTTATCAGCAAAAATACGACAGCAATTTACATAGCATATAGACGTATGATAATTATGCTCATTGATATTCATCCAAATCATCTTCATTGATATTCAGTAAATTTTTTGCCTGTGAATCAGGTAACTCTTCTATTTTTTTGAGACTATATTGAATTTTTTTAGTCCTTACACCAACAAGTTCATCGATGTCCTCATTGGCTTTTGTGATTTTTTCCTGTGCTTTTTTTAACACGTCGCCAAATTTATTGAATTCAGTTTTTACGGCACTTAAAATATTCCAGACCTCACTTGTGCGTTTTTCAATCGCAAGAGTCCTGAAGCCGATCTGCAGACTGTTTAATAAAGCGGCAAGTGTTGTGGGACCTGTAATTATTATTTTGTAATCTTTTTGTAGAGACTCGATGAGATTAGTCTGGCGCACAACTTCCGCGTAAAGCCCCTCGACAGGAAGGAATAATATGCCGAAATCCGTAGTATCAGGTACATTTATATATTTTTCTTTTATATCCCTTGCGCATCTTTTAATCTCATTCTCAACAAGCTTGGATGCAACTTTAATGCCTGCAGGATCTCCCGTGTCGTAAGCATCAAGAAGCTTCGTGTAGGTTTCTATGGGAAATTTAGAATCAATCGGTAAATATACAACACTTCCTATATCATCCTTACCTGGAAGTTTTATCGCAAACTCAACGGTCTCAGCCATTCCCTTTTTAATCCTGACATTTTTTTGATACTGGTCGCAAGATAAAATATTCTCCAGAATATTTTCAAGCTGTATCTCTCCCAGAATGCCTCTTGTCTTAACATTTGACAGGACTTTTTTTAGATCCCCTACGCCGCTTGCAAGAGTCTGCATCTCGCCCAGACCTTTATAAACCTGTTCGAGTCTTTCACTAACCTGTTTGAATGATTCGCCTATTCTTTTTTCAAGGGTTGACTGGAGTTTTTCGTCTACTGTAGCCCTCATCTCTTCTAGCTTTTTTATATTTTCTGTTCTTATTAGATCAAGCTTCTTCTCAACCGTATCTCTGATTTTTTCAATTTTTTCTTCAAATGATTTTAAGTTAGATGAAAGCTCCATCCTGTTTTTATTTAAGACCGCATTGATGTTATTCTGGGATAAAAGCATTTTTTCATCATTACCCTTTAACAAATTAATCATTTCAACCCTGTTATTGCTCAATTCTTTATTAAAATTGTTTCTTACAGCATCAAATTCATTCCTTAAAAACTGCTCGACTTTTTTAAACTCGCTGTTAATTCTTCCGGATTCGGTGTTTTTTCCATTAATCATCAACATAAATAGAATAAATATTTGAAATATGATTACTGCTGCGATTAAAACATAAATTATTTGCATAACTCGATCCTTATACTTTCATCATTTAATTACCATACATCAAACATATTTTTATTTTTAAAATCAGGTATATATTTATCCTCATCATCAGTATAATCCTGTATGAAGCCATTATTAAAGCCAAGGTTAGCAGTCATTTCAACAACTTCATTGTATTCATCACGGGTGACTTTCCTGTTTAATTTTTCATAACCGTTTTTTAGATAAACCGGAGAGTACTGGCTCATCAGGCTTATGTAAACTTTATTACCGATACTAAAATAAAGATTGTTCAGTACTTCAATACTGTTTTTAACAAACCCAGGTAAAACCAGATGTCTAACGATAACACCTTTTAATCCCTTGCCGTTTTTATCAATCATAAGATTGCCCTTTTTACTGTAAATATATTCAAGTCCTTTTTGGGCAATATCAGGATAATCTTCGAGTTTAACACAATATTTTGCTGTCTGCTTATCAGCAAATTTATAATCAAATAAAAATATATCTATATAATCAATTGTTTTTTCGAGATGTTCCAGTGACTGATAACCACTGCAATTATAGATAAACGGGATGACATACCCTTTATCTTTAATGATTTTTATTGCTTCTATTATATGTGGCATAAAATGATCAGGTGTTACGAAATTTATATTTTCTGCCTTTTTTTTAATAAGTCTTTCAATTGTTTCGACGAAATTTTCCATTGAGTAAAATTTTTTATATTTTGCATCTTGACTTATTTGCATGTTCTGGCAAAAAGGGCATCGCAGGGAACATCCGGTAAAAAAAATAGTTCCCGACCCATTCTTAAAACTTATTGGAGGCTCTTCTCCAAAATGAAGAAGCACAGAATCAATGCTTAAATCTGATGTCTCTCCACAAAATCCTTTTGATATTGTTCTGTCAATATTACATTGTCTCGGGCATAAATTGCAGCTTTTATAAATTTGAAACAAATCATCTGGTTGATTCATAGTTTGATAAATATAAACAATAAAAAATATGGTGTCAATTTTTTTTGCTTTACACTTTAAATTGTGTTATTATTGACTAATATTAATAAAATACTGTATAATATATTTAAAATGAGGAGAAAAAAAATGTTAAAAAAAATTTTGTTTCTTTTATTTATACTAAATTTTGTAAATTCAATGGCAATCTATTCGAGTGATAGATCGGATGCTATGGATTTGATGAATAAGAGTGATAATGAGTCTAAAATTCTTGAAATATGTGTTAAAAATTTTGGTGATAAAAAAGATCTAAGCGATTTTGATCAAGGTCTTAATTTTATAAAGCAAGGTAAAATTAAAATAGCCCAGGCTAAATACCTTGATGCTAAAGCACATTTTAATGATTTCTTAAAGCTTCAGTATAGTATATATGAAAGTCTTGCAAAAAAATATATCCAGCGAGCTCAAGCACTTGTTGAGGAAGTATCCGTTGATTTAGCAGATTTTCTTGGCGATGAAAAAATTTTAAAGAATTTTAGCGGTGCAAATCAATACATTGATTCTGCAAAATTACTATTCGGTCAGAAAAATTTTCAAGGTGTAATTAATCCGTGCAGACTTGCAAAAAATTATGTCATTGAATGCTATAAATTTGCAGGCAAGGAAGTCCCTGAAAAATACAAGGTTGATCTGGCGGATTTTGCAAATAAAATTTATTCCCAAAATTAAAATATAATATCTAATCTTTTATTTTAGATAAAGATATAGGGGAGTAAATGCCTAAAAGAGGGAAACTCTACAAAATTTATAAAAAATAGATTCCAATATTATCAAAATTATGTTAATATAGCTAAAAAACCAAAATTCAAGTTGATTTTTATAAAAATTTGTCAGTGGTTTAACAAAATACACGAAGAAATGCTTTAAAATAAAAAGTTTCGTGATTTTTATGACATTAAAAATGCCCATAATTTATAAAAAATATTTTGACTTGAAATTCTGGTTGTAAAATAATGGAAGCTTAATTTTGGCTTAAAAAAAATTTAAGTACATTATTCTTAATTTACTCAAAAATAGTTAAAAATGACATTTTTTTAGAGAATGTTATTATATATTGACATTAATGTTTTTTTTTAGTATTATTCTCAAACTTTTTGCCTCCATAGCTCAGTTGGTAGAGCACATCCATGGTAAGGATGGGGTCATCAGTTCAAATCTGATTGGGGGCTATAGATAAGAAAGGTATTAAATAATTGTATTTATAGATAGTACTAAATTAATAATAAAGGGGTTAATTAATAATGGCTAAAAAAGGTGCAAATATAGAAAAGATTGCTTTAATGTGTACAACCTGTAATAGAAAAAATTATGCGACTTTTAAAAATAAAAAAAATATTCAAAGTAAGTTGGAGCTAAAGAAGTATTGCAGATGGGAAAAAAAACATACTCTGCATAAGGAGACCAAGATTAAATAAAAAGGATTTTCCTTTTAATATAATAGAGGGCAATAGTTCAGTTGGTAGAACGCAGGTCTCCAAAACCTGATGTCGCGAGTTCGAGTCTTGCTTGCCCTGAATCAAGGGAGCGATTTAAAAAGCAATAATAAATGCTTTTTTAAGGACTCCGGTTTTTAGAGTATTAGTTAAATTAAGGGTAAAATATGAAAAAAATAATTAGTTTTTTAATGGAAAGCTATGGTGAATTACGAAAAGTAAATTGGCCATCAAGGGATGATGTTGTGGCTCAAACCATTGTTGTTGTGTTTTCTTTAATTTTTGTTTCTCTTGCTCTTTTTGGTATTGATTTAGTTTTCTTTCAACTAATACAAAAAATTATTACCCTTGGTAAATAGTTGGGGTTAATATGGCTAGATCATGGTATGTACTGCATGTTTATTCTGGATATGAAAAAAAAATTGAAGAAAGCATAAATGGTTTGATACAGGAAAAGGTTTTAAGCGATGTTCTTTTTCAGATAAAAGTACCGATGAGAGATGTTACTGAAGTAAAAAACGGTAAGAAAAGGACTCAAAAAAAGAAGATTTTTCCCGGGTATGTTCTTTTAGAAATGTCTCTTGATAAAAATTCATGGAAAGAAACATATCCGATAATAAAGAATATAAACGGTGTAGCAGGCTTTGTTGGTGCTAACAAAACCAAGATGCCTCAGCCTCTATCACCTGAAGAAACGCGATCAATGCTTCAAATGATTAGTGATACTAAGACGGATGTATTTTCAAAAGCAAAATATGATTTTCATCACGGCGATACTATCAAAATCATCGATGGTCCGTTTAATACATTTACAGGGGTTATTGAAGAGATTAATTTTGAAAAAAACAAATTAAAGGTAATGGTCGGTATATTCGGCAGACCAACCCCGGTCGAACTGGATTTTAATCAGGTTGAAAAAATTTAACAAGAGTAAATTAAGAGGTTTAAAATTATGTCTAAGAAGGTTAAAACTTTTATTAAATTACAGGCACCAGGCGGTCAGGCTAGCCCTGCAAAGGGTATCGGTCCTGCGTTGGGTCCTCATGGTATAAGTGCTGCTGAATTTTGCAAGCAATTCAATGATAAAACTAAGGATCAAAATGGCTTGATCCTTCCTGTTGTAATAACTGTATATCAGGACAGATCGTTTAGTTTTATAATAAAGACTCCTCCAGCTGCAATTTTAATCATGAAGGAGCTTGGTCTTGAAAAAGGCTCTCCTGTGCCTCATAAACAAAAGGTTGGCAAGATTACAAAGGCTCAATTAAAAAAGATTGCAGAGATGAAAATGCCGGATTTAAATGCCAATGATATTAATGCAGCAATGAATATTATTGCTGGTACGGCACGAAGTATGGGTGTTGAAGTTGAAAAATAAACATTAGACTTCTTTAAAAATTAGGAGAAAATGATATGAAGCATGGTAAAAAATATAATGAAGCAGTAAAGAAATATGATTTAACACAGGTTTATGATCTTGAAAAAGCTGTTGATATGCTCAAGAATATGACTTATGCAAAATTCGATGAATCTGTTGATGTATCAATCAGGTTAAAATTGAAAAAAAGTCATACAATAAGAGATACAGTAGTACTTCCGAATTCATTCGGCAAGAAGAAGACTATTCTGGTTTTTGCTAAAGGTGATCATGCAAAAGAAGCCAAAGAAGCAGGAGCTGAATATGTCGGTGATGATGAATATATAGAAAAAATAAAAAACGGCTGGCTGGACTTTGATGTTGTAATAGCTACTCCCGATATGATGAAGGAAGTAGGTAAGCTTGGTCCTGTTCTTGGTAGAAGAGGGCTTATGCCTAATCCAAAACTTGGCACGGTTACAACAAATATAAAAAGCGCTATTGAAGAGCTTAGAAAAGGAAGAATTGAATATAGAGCAGATAAGAGCGGCGTTGTTCATCTCAGTGTTGGCAAAAAATCAATGGATTCAAACAAATTAAAAGAAAACATAAAAACATTTTTTGAAGAAATATTGAGAAAAAGACCAAATGATTTAAAAGGTGAATACATAGGATCAATGTATATTTCATCAACAATGAGTCCAAGCGTTAAGATTAATACAAAGACTTTAGCATAATTATAATTATTTATGAGGTAAAAACATTATGATACAACAGAGTAAAATTGAAAAAATGAATTATTATAAAGATATTTTTAATAAGAGTAAAAATTATATTTTTAATAATTTTTCAGGATTAACAGTTGAGAAGATCACAGAGTTGCGAAGAAGTTTGGCTAAATCAAAGGCTAAATTTGTTGTTGTTAAAAATACACTTGCCAGGAAATTATTAAAAGAAAAGAATATTCCTGATGTTGGAGACAGTTTAACAGGTACAACAGCAGTTGCGTTTGTAAATGATGAGGTAAATGAAGCTTTAAAAACCTTGTTTGAATTTGAAAAGAATTCATCTTTAAAAGTTAAAGGCGGATGGGTTAATGAGAGTATTTATGACATAAAACAACTTTTAGAAATTTCAAAGCTGCCAGGGAAAGCACAGCTTCTCGCAATGCTTATGTCTACTATGAAAGCTCCGGTTCAAAATTTCGTTTTTGCATGCAATGATATTGCAGGAAGACTTGTAAGAGTTTTAGATGCTATAGCAAAAACAAAAAAATAAATTTTAGTTTTTATTTTTAAATTAAGCAATTTTATTGCTTTAAATATATAAGCAGTTATGTCTTCAGGTAAGCCATGCATTACTGCTAAAAATTAAATATAAGGAAGGGAAGAGAATATGGCGGGTTTAACAAAAGACCAAATATTGGAAGCGATTGAAAAAATGACAGTTCTTGAAATATCAGAGCTTGTTAAGGCTATGGAAGAAAAATTTGGTGTCAGTGCAGCTCCGGTTGCAGTAGCAGGTGTCGCAGGCGGCGGTGCAGCAGCAGGCGGCGGTGCAGCAAGTGCAGCAGCTGAAGAGAAAGATTCTTTCAATATTGTTTTGGTTAGCGCAGGAGCAAACAAAATCAATGTTATCAAAGAAGTTAAAAATATCACAGGGTTGGGCTTAAAAGAAGCAAAAGACCTTGTTGATGCTGGTAACAAAGTAATCAAAGAAAATGCTTCTAAAAAAGAAGCCGAAGAAATCAAACAAAAATTAGAGAAAGAAGGTGCTACAGTAGAATTAAAATAATTTTATTAAAGTACCCACTAATTATTAGTTTTTGAAAATTATTATATTGCTTTAGGGAAAGGATGATTCGTTTTTTTAAAAAACAATTAATTCTTTCCCTTTTAGCGCTTATTTATGCATTAATTAAAATGCTTCCTTATTTTATTAGGAGTATAATTATATGGCTCATATCACTAAAAAGAGAAAGCTTAAGAATAGCAGGGTCCTCATAGGTACTAAGGCTAAAGAGGTAATAGAATTACCCGATCTGATTGAAATTCAAACAAACAGTTATGAATGGTTCTTGCAAAGAGAAGCCAAAAAAAAATCTGAAAAATTAGAAAAACAGGGGTTGGAGCTTTTATTTCAGGATATTTTCCCGATTTCTTCCAGCGATGGCAAAATGAGTCTTGAATTTGTAGAATACAAATTGTGTGAAGAAGATATAAAATACGATGAATTCACGGCAAAGCAAAAGGGACAAACTTTTTCTATACCATTAAAAGCAATAATAAATTTAAAAATACATGATACCGGTGAAATCAGACAGAAAGAAATATATTTTGGTGAAATACCTTTAATGACCGATAGAGGTACCTTTATTATAAATGGTGCCGAGAGGGTTGTTGTAAGTCAGATTCATAGATCACCCGGTGTTATTTATAGTTACGATGATAAAAATTATATCTATAATGCAAGGATTATTCCTTATAAAGGCTCTTGGCTTGAATTTGAGATCGAGGAAAAAAAAGATCTTCTTTTTGTGAGAATTGACAGAAAGAGAAAGTTACTCGTTACAATATTATTAAGAGTTTTAGGATATGATTCAAGAGAAAAAATAATCGAACAATTTTATAAAGAGAAAAAAATTTCTATTAAGACAAAAAAAGATCAGGAGAAAGCAACCAAATTCATAACAAGCCGTGATGTTTTTGCAAAGGCTCCTGAAGACGGTGAAATGGAAAAAATAGTTCAGGCAGGGACAAGGCTTACTCCACTTGAAATTGATAAATTTATTCAAGCGGGGATAGTTGAAGTTGATGTTATAGATCTTGAACATGAAGAATCCATTCATAATCCTATAATTATTAATTGCTTTGAAAAAGAAGAGGCTATTATATCTAAGGATTCTCATGGTGAAGATGAATATATCGACGAACCCAGTATTCTTGATGTAATTACCAAAATTTATTCTGTGTTAAAACCAGGTGAACCTATAATAGTTGAAAATGCTATTAAAGATATTAAAGGCATGTTTTATTCAGAAAAGAGATATGATCTGGGGCAGGTTGGTAGATATAAATTAAATAAAAAATTTGGTTTTGATATGAAAGTGGAGGATTCCACATTAAGAGATGAGGATATCATTGCGGTTATAAAGTATTTAATCATGGTTTATAATGGTGAAGGCAGTGTTGATGATATCGATCACCTTGGCAACAGAAGAATAAGATCCGTAGGAGAGCTTTTATTAAATCAGTTAAAGATCGCTTTTGCAAGGATGGATAGAATTGCAAAGGAGAGAATGCAGCTTAAAGATATGGAAAGTGCAAAACCTTCCGATTTAATAAGCGTTAAGCCGATTTCTACTGCGATAAAAGAATTTTTTGGATCATCGCAATTGTCCCAGTTTATGGATCAGGTTAATCCGTTGTCAGAGTTAACTCATAAGAGAAGATTAAATGCAATTGGTCCGGGCGGCTTGTCAAGGGACAGAGCGGGGTTTGAAGTAAGAGATGTACATTATACACACTATGGTAGAATGTGTCCCATAGAAACACCTGAAGGTCCCAATATCGGTTTGATCGTATCATTATGTAATTATGCAAGAGTAAATAAATATGGATTTTTAGAGACCCCATATAGGCGTGTTGAAAATGGCAAGGTAACCAACAAAGTTGATTATCTCTCGGCTATGGATGAAGAGAAGTATTTCATCGCTCAGGCTAATACTCCGATTGATGATAGTGGTAAATTTTTAAGTACACAGATTTCAGTTAGAAAATCCGGGGATTATATTACAAAAGAGCCAGCCGAGATATCTTATATGGATATTTCTCCAAAACAGATTGTATCTGTTGCTGCTGCTTTGATTCCATTCTTAGAACATGATGATGCTAATAGAGCATTGATGGGATCAAACATGCAGAGACAGGCTGTGCCATTGTTGTTTACTGATTCTCCGCTTGTAGGTACAGGGATGGAAGAAGTTGCCGCTTATGATTCTGGAGTTTGTATTATTTCAAAATATGCAGGTGAGGTTGTTTATGTAACCGCTCTGGAAATTCATATTAAGAGAAAGGATAGTGGTGAAATTGATGTATACAGGCTTTTAAAAAATAGGAGAACAAATCAAGATACATGCTTTAACCAGAGGCCGATTGTAAGCATGGGGGATAAGGTTGTTGCTGGTGAAGTTATTGCTGATGGTCCGGGCGTAGCAAATGGAGAGCTTGCCTTGGGGCGCAATGTTTTAGTTGCATATATGCCATGGAATGGTTACAACTTTGAGGATGCTGTAATTATTTCAGAAAGACTGGTTAAAGAAGATCTATTCACATCAGTTCATATAAAAGAGTTTTCTGTAGAGGTAAGAGAAACAAAATTGGGTCCTGAAAAAATTACAAGGGATATTCCTAATGTTTCAGAAAGTTACCTTCACAATCTTGATGAAGAGGGTATTATAAGGATAGGAGCTCATGTAAAATCCGGGGATATACTTGTTGGTAAGGTTACTCCAAAATCTGAAACAGATACATCTCCTGAATACAGATTGTTAAATTCAATTTTTGGTGAAAAAGCTAAGGATGTAAAAGAGACGTCATTAAAGTTGCCTCATGGAGTTGAAGGGACAGTGATAGACATTCAGAGATTGAAGAGGGATAATGGTGATGAATTAAGCCCGGGCGTTGAAGAGGTAATAAAGGTATTCGTTGCTACTCAGAGAAAAATTAAGGTTGGCGATAAGATCGCTGGAAGACATGGTAATAAAGGTGTTATTTCGGTAGTACTGCCTGTTGAAGACATGCCATTTATGGAAGACGGTACTCCGGTTGATATTATTTTAAATCCACTTGGTGTACCATCCAGAATGAATATAGGACAGATAATGGAAACTCAACTTGGCTGGGCTGCTCATAAACTTGGGATAAAATACGCCACAAGAGTATTTGAGTCTGCGACCGAAAAAGATATAAAAGAACAGCTTAAAAAAGCAAAATTGCCTGAGAATTCTAAAGTAACATTGTACGATGGAAGAACCGGCGACGCTTTTGTTAATCCTGTTACAGTTGGCTATGGTTATATACTTAAATTAGCTCATTTATCGGATGATAAGATGCACGCAAGATCAACTGGTCCTTATTCTCTTGTAACTCAGCAGCCTTTGGGCGGTAAAGCTCAATTTGGCGGACAGAGACTCGGAGAAATGGAAGTTTGGGCGTTGGAGGCTTATGGAGCGGCGCATACATTACAGGAATTGCTTACTGTTAAATCCGATGATATGAATGGTAGAACAAGAATGTATGAAAATATAGTAAAAGGTGATTATTCAAGTGCTCCTGGAATTCCAGAAGCATTCAATGTAATAATCCAGGAATTACGAGGGTTATGTCTTGACTTAAATATTTATGATGCAAGAGGTAAAAGAATACCTTTAACCGAAAGAGAAGAAGAAATTATTACAAGAGTCGACAAAGATTTTAAATAAAATTGGATTTGGACAGATTTTTATTTATACTGTTCTGATTTTTAATATATTTAATTAAAAATCAAAGATCTTTAAATTAGCTAAAGGGGATTTTTGATGAGAGATATTACAGATTTTGCTTCAATTAACATCAGTATTTCATCGCCTGAAGTAATCAGGGCAATGTCTTATGGAGAAGTAAAAAAACCAGAAACAATTAATTATAGAACATTAAGACCAGAAAAAGATGGATTATTCTGCGAACGAATATTTGGTACTACAAAAGAATGGGAATGTTACTGTGGCAAATTTAAATCTATGCGTTACAAAGGCGTAATCTGTGACAGATGTGGTGTTGAAGTAACAAGCTTTAAGGTACGAAGGGAAAGAATGGGGCATATCGAATTGGTAAGCCCTGTAAGTCATATTTGGTTTTATAGAACTGTGCCTTCAAGGATAGGGTTGCTTTTAGATATTTCTGTTACATCGGTTAAATCAATATTGTATTTTGAAAAATACATAGTTTTGGATCCGGGCGATACTGATCTTAAGAAAAATCAGATCATAACAGAAGAAGAATATTTTGATTTAAGAGAAAGATACGGTCTTGGTTTCAATGCTGATACAGGTGCCGAGGCTATAAAATATTTGTTGGAAAATCTTGATTTAAAAAGAGAAGCTGAAGTTTTACGTTCAAATATGCTTGAAAAAGGGTTAAAGAGTGATAAGCGTCTCTTAAAACGAATCGAAATAATCGAAGACTTTTTAAGCTCAAAGAATAAACCTGAATGGATGATGCTTGATGTTATACCTGTAATTCCACCAGATTTAAGACCGATGGTACAACTTGACGGTGGCAGATTTGCTACCTCTGACTTGAATGACCTTTACAGAAGGGTTATAAATAGAAACAATAGATTAAAAAGATTAATCGAATTAAATGCTCCTGATATTATAGTTCGCAATGAAAAAAGAATGCTTCAGGAAGCTGTAGATGCATTGTTTGATAATTCTAAGAAAAAGAGAGTTGTAAAAGGCTCATCTGCAAGACCTTTAAAATCATTATCCGATTTATTAAAAGGTAAACAGGGGAGATTCAGACAAAACCTTCTCGGCAAAAGAGTTGATTACTCCGGAAGAAGTGTTATCGTTGTTGGACCTACTTTAAAACTTCATCAATGTGGTCTTCCAGTAAAAATGGCTCTGGAGTTATTTAAGCCATTTGTAATGCATAAACTCGTTGAAAAAGAAATCGTGTTTAATATAAAAAAGGCAAAGCAGGTGATCGAGCAGGAACATTCAGAAGTATTTAAGATACTCGAAGAAGTTGTTTCTGAGCATCCTGTTTTATTAAATAGAGCACCGACTCTTCATAGATTGGGTATTCAGGCATTTTCACCAGTATTAATTGACGGCAAGGCTATACAACTTCATCCTATGGTTTGTAAGGCATTTAATGCCGACTTTGACGGTGACCAGATGGCAGTGCATGTGCCTCTGTCAATCGAAGCTCAGTTAGAGTGCTGGACTTTGATGCTTTCTTCAAAAAATCTTCTTGATCCAGCAAATGGCAAACCTATCGTAGGTCCTTCGCAAGATATGGTACTAGGAATTAATTATTTAACCAGAATTCAGGAAGGTGTTAAGGGTGAAAATAAAATTTTTAAAGACAAGAATGAGGTATTGGTTGCGAGTGATGTCGGAGCTGTTCACCTACAGGCGAAAATTAAAGTTTTTATTGATGGCCAGCTAATAGAGACCTCGCCGGGGAGGATAATTTTAAATGATTCTTTCCCTGAAGGTATTGAATTTATAAATGAACCCTTGAATGACAAAAGGATAAATAAGATTATTGCCAAGGTATTCAAGGAAAGGGGCGCTGCTGTAACGGTTAAAATGCTTGATGCTATAAAAGATGTAGGTTTTAAATATGCTACAAGATTTGGTGCTACAATAGGCCTTGATGATATAATAGTCCCTGAGAATAAAAAGGAAATAATCGATAAAGCGCAGAGCAAAGCCGATGTATTATATAAAGAATATAAAGAAGGTATAATATCTGCCGATGAGAGATACAATAAGATACAGGATATATGGACAAGAGCAAGTCATGATGTTTCTCTGTCACTTTTAGAGACCCTTAAAAAAGATAAAAAAGGTTTTAATCCTGTTTATATGATGGCAGATTCTGGAGCTAGGGGTTCATCAACTCAAATAAGACAGCTTGCTGGGATGAGAGGTTTGATGGCTAAACCGACTGGTGAAATCATTGAATTACCGATTAAATCAAATTTTAAGGAAGGATTATCTGTAATTGAATTTTATATTTCAACGAATGGTGCCCGAAAAGGTCTTGCAGATACAGCCTTGAAAACAGCGGATGCGGGTTATTTAACAAGAAGGCTTGTTGATATAGCACAAGATGTAGTTGTAAATGAAGAAGACTGCGGTACAATAAACGGCATCGAGATGAGAGCTATCAAGGAAGGCGAAGAAGTAATCGAGCACTTAAAAGACAGGATTGTTGGAAGATATGCGGCGGAAGATGTTAAAGATCCTGTTACAGGTAGGATAGTGGTTAAAGCAAATGATTTAATTACTGAAGATTTGGCAGAGGAAATAGAATCATTGATAATAGAATCTGTAAGATTAAGAACAGTATTAACCTGTGAATCAAAAAGGGGTGTTTGTGTAAAATGTTATGGCAGAAATCTTGCAGAAAATAAAACTGTTAATATAGGCGAAGCAGTTGGGATTATTGCTGCACAATCGATCGGGCAGCCCGGTACACAGCTTACTATGCGTACATTCCATATAGGTGGTGCTGTAACTGCAGCTGCTCAGGAGAATACAATAAGATATGATTACCGTGTATTGATCGAAGATTTAAAAGGATCTGTCATTGAGATGAGTGATAATATACTATTCGCAAGAAAAGGTTATATATATGTGAGTAGGATTAATCACGAATTTAATGTGAAAAACTGCAAATTAAAGGTTGATATAGGTAAAAGAGTTGTCATTGGTGAAACATTGTTTATAAATGATAAAGGCGAAGAGGTAAAGTCGCAGGAAGTTGGATATATTAAGAAGGTTGGCGATAAGCTTTTTATTACTACTTTAACACAGGAAGTTGTTGTTGCGCCTGGTGCTGTAATGTATAAAAGGGTTGGAGAAACCGTTGAGGCAAAGGAAGTAATAATATTGTTTGATCCTTTCGTACAGCCAATCATTACTGAAAAAGCAGGAAAAGTAAAATTTGTGGATTTAAAAATTGGTATCACGATTAAAGAAGAGATAGATGAAACAACGGGCACAAGGAAGCATAAGGTATTGGAGTCATTCCTTGAAACATTGCAGCCGAGAATTCTTGTGCTAAACGATAATGATGAAGAGATAGCAAATTATATATTGCCGGGTGGCGCTTATTTGAATATCAAAGATGGTGAAAAAATAAAGGCAGGAGATACAATAGCAAAAATCATTAAGAAAAAAGGTACTAAAGCTAGTGATATTACCGGTGGACTCCCAAGAGTTGCAGAATTATTCGAAGCAAGAAAACCTAAAAATGCCGCTGTTTTAGCAAAGGTAAGTGGGACTGTAAGATTTAAGGGAAAAATCAAGGGTAAAGACATAATCGCTGTTGAGGATGGATTTGGTACAGAATTCAAGCATGTTGTGCCATCAGGGGCATATTTGCTGGTTAGAGAAGGTGATTTAGTTAAGGCTGGAGATAAAATATCAGAAGGTCCAATTAATCCGCATGATATATTAATGATTTTAGGTGAAAATATGCTTCAGAGTTTCATGATGGATGAAATTCAGGCGGTTTACAGACTTCAGGGTGTAACGATTAATGATAAACATATAGGTGTTATAGTACGACAAATGATGAAAAAGGTTGAAATCATTGATGTTGGAGATACACGATTTATAATTGGGCAGCATGTCGACAAGTGGCAGTTTTTTGAAGAAAATAAAAAGGTAGTAAAAGAGGGTGGTCAGCCTGCTGTTGCAAAACCGATATTGCTGGGTATTACAAAGGCATCGTTATCGATCGATTCATTTATAAGTGCAGCTTCATTCCAGGAGACAACAAGAGTATTGACGAATGCCTGCATAAAGGGAATGACCGATGAGTTAAATGGATTAAAAGAGAATGTAATTATTGGTCATTTGATTCCGGCAGGTACAGGTATTGATTTTTATAAAAATATCAAACTCTATAATGAAAACATGGATGATCTTGATGTTTCGATCAGTAAAATTATGGAAGAAAAGAGCAAAATAATGGGTGAAAATGCAATATTGGATAAACAGAATTTAGATAGATTAGGTAAATAGTAATAAAATAATCCCCGACTTTAAAGAGTGGATTATTAGACGATCCAATTACGGAATATAAAGTTATTAATGCGAATTTAAGTTAAAGAATTTCATTGACATCTTTTTATATTTCTGTTATTTTCGCAACCACGTTATTTTAAAATATATAATATAAATTTTTATATAAAGATATAATTATAAAAAATGGAGTTAAAGAATGCCAACAATTAATCAGTTGATTCGAATAGGCAGAAAGAAATCACGATCTAAGACAAAATCAGCGGCATTAAAAAACTGTCCGCAGAGAAGGGGTGTTTGTACAAGAGTAATGACGTTAACGCCTAAGAAACCAAATTCAGCTTTAAGAAAAGCGTGTAGGGTTAGGTTGACAAGCGGTTATGAAGTAACGGCATATATACCTGGCGTTGGACATAATTTACAGGAACATTCAGTAGTTTTAATAAGGGGCGGTAGAGTCAAGGATCTTCCGGGTGTTAGATATCATGTTGTAAGAGGTGCTCTGGATACTCTTGGTGTTGAAGACAGGAAGAAGGCTAGATCAAAATATGGTGCAAAAAGACCAAAGGCTTAATGGAGTAATTTATGGCAAGAAGTAAACATATATCAAAAAGAGAAGTAATTCAGGATGAGAAATACAATAATTTGATTGTCTCAAAATTTATAAATATAATGATGAATGATGGCAAAAAATCGATAGCAAGAAAGATTTTTTATAATACTTTGGATGCTTTGAAGGAAAAAACCGGCAAAGATCCGATTGAAGTTTTTGAAACGGCATTAAAAAACGTTGCTCCTCTTGTTGAAGTAAAGTCAAGAAGAGTTGGTGGTGCAAATTATCAAGTGCCGATTGAAGTTAGTGAAGAAAGAGGTAGGGCTCTTGCAATGAGATGGATTATAACATATTCTAGAGCAAGAGGTGAAAAAACAATGCAGGCTAAGTTAACCGGTGAGTTAATTGATGCATTCAATAAAACTGGTAATTCATATAAGAAAAAAGATGATACACATAAAATGGCAGAAGCTAATAAAGCTTTCTCTCATTTTAAATGGTAGTTAAAGGAAGATTTAGGAATTTATAATGGCTAGGAAAGTTTCATTAGATAAAACACGCAATATAGGCATAATGGCGCACATCGATGCTGGTAAAACTACATTTACCGAGAGGGTGTTGTTTTACACAGGCGTAAGTTATAAAATAGGTGAAGTTCATGATGGCGAAGCTACAATGGACTGGATGGAGCAAGAAAAGGAAAGAGGTATCACGATAACTTCTGCAGCAACAACATGTTTTTGGAGGAATCAAAGAATCAATATTATTGATACTCCAGGGCACGTTGATTTTACTGTAGAGGTTGAAAGATCGTTAAGGGTTCTTGACAGCGCAATAGGTGTTTTTTGTGCCGTAGGCGGTGTACAACCTCAGTCTGAAACTGTTTGGAGACAGGCTAATAAATATTCTGTACCGAGGTTAATATTCGTTAATAAAATGGATAGAATCGGCGCTGACTTTTTTTCTGTATATAAGCAAACTAGAGAAAAGCTTGGAGCTAATTCTGTACCGATTCAGATCCCAATAGGCGCTGAGAACAACTTTAAAGGTGTTGTTGATCTCGTTGAAATGAAAGCCTATTTATTTTCAGATGAAAAAGAATTGGTTAATTATAAGATAGAAGAAATACCCGCTGATCTAAAAGATAAAGCTAAAGAATTTAGAGATAAAATGATAGAATCATTGTGCGATGTTGATGATGAAATAATGAGCTTTTATCTTGAAGGCAAGGAAATATCGGTTGATAAAATTAAAGCGGCAATTAGAAAAGGTACAATTGAAATGAAAATATTTCCGATGCTGTGCGGATCTGCTATTAAGAATAAAGCTGTACAGAATGCGCTTGATGCTGTTGTTGATTATCTTCCGTCACCGGTTGATATACCTCCGGTAAAAGGCATACGTCCTGAAGACGGAGAGACGATTGAAAGATTGTCATGCGATGAAGAACCTTTTAGTGCATTGGCATTTAAAATAATGACTGATCCATTTGTTGGTAAATTAACGTTTTTTAGGGTTTATTCAGGGACTTTAAAAGCAGGTTCTTTCGTTTATAATTCAACAAGTGAAAAAAAGGAAAGAATAGGCAGATTATTGCAGATGCATGCAAATAAGAGAGAAGAAATCGATGAAGTGTACAGCGGTGATATAGCTGCTGCGGTTGGTTTAAAAAGCACAACCACTGGCGACACGCTTTGTGATGAAAATAAATTGATTATATTGGAGTCAATGGTTTTCCCTGAACCAGTTATCTCTGTTGCTATAGAACCTAAATCAAAAGCGGATAATGATAGACTGTCAATGGCTCTTGCAAAACTTGCGGAAGAAGATCCGACTTTTAAGGTTCATGTTGACAAAGAAACAGGTCAAACTATTATAAGAGGTATGGGTGAGCTTCATCTTGAAATAATAGTTGATAGAATTTTCAGGGAATTTAAGGTTGCGGCAAATGTCGGTGCGCCACAGGTTGCTTATAGAGAGACTATTAAGTCTACCAGCGATATTGATCATAAATATGCTAAACAATCTGGTGGTCATGGGCAGTATGGGCATGTTAAGATTAAATTTGAGCCGGGATTGCCTGGTAGCGGATTTGTTTTTGAAAATAAAGTTACCGGTGGTAGAATTCCTAAAGAATACATACCTGCTGTTGAAAAAGGTATTCAGGATGCTATGCAAAGTGGTGTACTTGCAGGCTACCCTGTAGTAGATTTTAAAGCAATATTGTATGATGGCTCATTTCATGAAGTTGATTCGTCAGAAATGGCTTTTAGAATTTGTGCTGCTCAAGCATTTAAGGAAGGTATGAAAAAGGCAAAAAGTACTTTGCTTGAGCCTATAATGGATGTTGAGATCGTTACGCCGGATGATTATACAGGCGATATAATAGGCAATATGAATGCAAAGAGGGGAAGGATTGACAGTATGGAAGACAAACAGTCGGTTAAAATTATCAGGGCAAAAGTACCTCTTGCAAACATGTTTGGTTATTCCACTTCATTGAGATCAATGTCTCAAGGAAGAGCAAATTATACCATGCAATTTCATAGTTATGAGGAAGTGCCTAAAAACATTTCTGAAGAAATAATTAAGAAATTCAATGGCGATAGCGATAAAAAATAAATATTTTTTATTTGTGAAAATAAATTAAAAGGAGGCTAACTAAAAATGGCTAAAGAAGTATTTCAAAGGACAAAACCGCACGTTAATGTTGGTACAATAGGTCATGTTGATCATGGTAAAACAACTTTAACTTCTGCTATAACAATGTATTGTGCTAAAAAATATGGTACAAAGGAGCTTAAATATGAAGATATAGATAATGCTCCAGAGGAAAAGGCTAGAGGTATCACGATTAATACCAGACATGTTGAATACGAAACAGACAAGAGACATTATGCTCATGTTGACTGTCCAGGACATGCTGATTATATCAAGAATATGATTACAGGTGCTGCACAGATGGATGGTGCTATATTAGTTGTAGCTGCAACAGATGGTGCTATGCCTCAGACAAGAGAACATATACTTTTGGCAAGACAGGTACAGGTTCCAGAAATCGTTGTTTTCTTGAATAAAGTAGATATGGTTGATGACAAGGAATTATTAGACCTTGTTGTTATGGATATCAGAGAATTATTAAAAGAATATGAATTTGACGGTGATAAAATTCCAATTATTATGGGATCGGCAAAAGAGGCTATGGAAAATCCTGGCGATCCGGCAAAAACAAAATGTATTCAGGAATTATTTGATGCTTTGGATGCTCACATCCCTGAACCAAAAAGAGAAGAAACTCTTGATTTCTTGATGCCAATTGAAGATATTTTTTCAATATCAGGTAGAGGTACTGTTGCAACTGGTAGAATCGAAAGAGGAGTAATAACTCTTAATACTGAAGTTGAAATTATTGGTATTAAACCAACAAGAAAGACAACTGTAACTGGTATTGAAATGTTTAATAAACTATTAGAGAAAGGTATTGCTGGTGATAATGTTGGTTTGTTATTAAGAGGTGTTGATAAAAAAGAAGTAGAAAGAGGACAGGTTATTGCTAAACCAGGTTCTATCACTCCTCATAAGAAATTTAAGGCTAAGACATATATTTTAAAGAAAGAGGAAGGCGGAAGACATACAGCTTTCTTTGAAGGTTATAGACCTCAATTTTTCTTTAGAACAACGGATGTTACTGGTATAGTTCATTTACCACAGGGTACAGAAATGGTTATGCCTGGCGATACGGTTGAATTAACATGTGAATTGATTACAACAATTGCTATGGAAAAGAATTTAAGATTTGCTATCCGTGAAGGTGGTAGAACTGTTGGTGCTGGTACAATTTTAGAAATTATAGAATAAATTTTTATATATATAACCGCATATAATATATATGCGGTTATATTAACTATTTATCTTTTTTATAATTAAAAAGATAAAATTATACGGTTGGGATCTTTGTTATTATCATATAAATGAACAATAAATAATGAAATGACGAATGAAGTAAGAATTAATTTATTGAATGGCTGATAAATTGTACTTATTGATAATTCGGTGAAATTTGGGACTCGTTCAATATGATAGTAATATCAAAAAATTTTATAGAA
>CAZHHK010000048.1:0-21659 GCA_964531405.1 uncultured Spirochaetales bacterium
CATTATTTATAAATTCATGTCAAATATTTTTTTTGAAAAAAATTAAAAAAATATGGTTTTTAATGCAAAAATTAGCAAAAATAAGATAAATTTGGAGTATTTTATGAATAAAATAAAATATTTTTTTATTAATGTAAAAACTTTAAAAGCATGGTGGTATTAAGTTTTTTTGGTATTGCCATTAACTACTAAATTTATTTCGATTATATTAGATTTTAATGATTCTATCATATTTTGAGTTCTGTCATGGCTTGAATTAAAGCCTTTTGCTATTATATAAATATAAATTTTATAAGTATATTCATCAGTTATAGAATTATAACTTTCATAGTTAATGCCTTTATAATCATAGTAATCTTTATCATAAAAGCCTTGAAAATCAGCATCATTCCATGTTTGATTTTTATATTCAGAATAATTTGGATATATACCGTCTATAAATATGTAATTAGGACTGCTGTTTATATAAGGTATATATCCAGGATTAGGGTCATTGTTTGATTCCTGAAAAGTGAATCTTACATTATCATTTTTTCCTTTTTTTAATACATTTCTTATCATATTTATCGTAACCGGAATAGTTACAAATTGATAGAAAGTATTCATGAATGAACTTGAAAAATTACTGGGAGGGAATCTGTCATTATCAGTAAAGTCATATAGAGGTACAGTATGAGGCAATCCTATGCGTTGTGGATTTCTTACGGCCGCTTTTTGGGCAGAAGATGATGAAGTAAAATAATAATAAACATCATATCCTACGAATAGATAAGAGTCATCATCATCATCTTGTTCCTGATTTTCTCCAGTAAACCATATTTCATATTTAGCATCAAGACCTTTTTCAACATGAAGGTTTCTGGGCTCCTGATAATAGATATATGAATCCTCTAATCCGCATGTGTTGAAAAAAATAAAAAAGACTATACAATTTAATATAATCAATAAATGTTTTATTTTCATATTTAATCAATAAATTATAATTTTATTTATAAAAATGCAACCAAAACAACACATAATTAACGTTATAATAAAGGAATATAGAATAATTATAGTATTAAAAAATATAAAGATAAATATAGATAACAAAAATATTACAAATAAAAATATTAGCGCATTTATTATAATAAAGCCTGGTCTATTATATAAGAATAAAAACGATGTTACTAAGATGAAAATAGATAATATAAGATAATATATTATATTATTCAATATGTAAATACTATTATTGCTTACTATTTGATTTATGATATTCATGATTAAAATATATTTTTTATTATTAGATTTTTCTGTCAATATCAAAAAATCATAATTTGATAATTTATTTAGTGAATTACTTTCGCTATTAGTATTTTGATATAATGTATCATAAAAACCGTTTTTATCGATAGGTATTACAATATTTTTTAATATTATTTTATTATTATTTTTGTATAAGATTGGATTTTTTATAGTAATAGATTTGCCGATTTGGACTACTATATCATCTGTATTAAAATAATTGGCTATTGCTGTTATAATGATCGATGGTATACAATAATTTTTTACAGTATATAGAATGTCCGAATCAATATCCCTATCATTGAATATAAGATCATTCAATGACAAATTATCTGAAGTTTTAACCTTTGTATCTATTTTGATGCATTTTTTTTTAATCTTTTCAAAGAAGATTCTTGTTTTTCGCCATTTTATATCTTTATTTTCAAAGGATTTTAGATTATTGATTATTTTATCCAACGAGTAATCTATGTTATCACTTTCAGATAAAATAATATTAATTTCTTTAATAAAATCTTCTGGCAGATTATTTTTAATAAGAAATAAATTTATTTCTTTTATCAAAGCCTTGTTGCTTTTTTTTATTCTTCCCTTTAATATATTTAGCTCTAATTTAAAATTTTTGAAGTATTCATCAATTTTTGATTTTATAAGGTAAATATCATTTTTGGTTAATGACATTAAAGAATAACTTTGGTTGTTGTCTAATATATATAAAGGAAAATCAAAGTTTTGCAATTCATATAAATTTAGTTTTTTGTTAAAAGAAATTTTATAAGTTTTAAGATAAATCCTGTCATAAACATCCCCTTCAAAAATTTCTGTAAGATTTTTTATTTTTTTATCAGAATAATTAATAATTAAAGGGACTTTATTACATTTTTTAAATATATCTACGTTTGAAAAACCAGATAATTTATAATTAGTATTTAGTAATTTTTTTGAGGCTTCTATATGATTTATTTCTGGTAGATTATCAATATTGCCTTTGATATTTTTTAAGTAAATTAAATTATTAGGGGAATAGAAACTATTTTGTTGGATAATATTTTTTACGGTATAATCAATCAGAGTATTTTTATTATTAAATTTGTTAAGATCAATATGATCTAAAAGATTACTAAAAAAATTATCAGCTATTATAATACTTTTATAATTATTTTTAGTTATATATTCGTTTATAAAACTATTATCAATTTTAAAAAGCAATGAGTTTTTTTTAGAAAAATTTAAACCAAATACTTCTTTCTTTAGGTATAAAAATAGATAAATTTGCAAATTATTTATTGAATCAATATAACTATAATCTTCAGTTTTATTTTTTAAATTTATCGCTTTATTGATCAAAAAATCAAACAATAGAATATGTATTATTATTACGATAAAAGATATTATTAATGAAAAATAGATTTTTTTCTTAATCACAATTTAATATCATTTTTTAATAATAACATTCTTTTTTCTGCTGTAGATTTTATACTTGATTTAGAATAATCTTTAATGATTTTATTATAGTACTTAATTGCATTATTTTTATCTCCTTTAAGTTCATATAAATTACCTATTCTATAAATTGATAGGGGAGAGAACTCATTATTTTTTAATTTTGTTTCATAAATTTCAAGTACCTTAATAGCTTCATCGTATTTTTTTGTATCACTATAGCAATATGATAAAAAATAATATGCTTTGTTTAATAAATAGCTTTTTTTATATTTATTTATGAATAATTTAAATTGCCTGATAGCATTTTCATAATTTTCTGTGCTGTAATATACATAAGCTTTATAAAAAGAAGCTCTTTCACCTGAAATTGTATTTGGATATTTTAATATAACTTTGTCTAATTGTGCAATTAAATCCTTTTCCATATTTTGCTTTGATAAAAAATTTGATTGACTGTCAAATTCTTTAAGCATACTGTAAGGTTTTTCAAACATTCTTGATGCTTCATTTTTAATATTATTTATTGTTAAATAAAATATTAAAATAGATATCGATATCACAAAGATTCCAAGTATAATGAATATAGTGATTAAGGTACCTTTTTTACCAGATTTTGTGTTTAATTGCTCTATAATTGACATTTATTACTCCAAAATTAAACAAATTATTATTGATTTATAGCATATTTTTTAAATTATTAAAATATTATTTGTATAGTAATAATCAATATTTATCAATATTTAATTCTTTAATTAATCTTGCAAGGTAAGTCCTTTGAATATCAAGTACTTTGGCTGTTTTGGTCTGATTCCAATTATTTAATTCAAGAGCTTTAATGATATAATCTTTTTTAAATTCATTTACTGCATCTTGTAATTTTTTAATATTAGCATGTGAATTATCAACTTCATTATTTGCTAAGTATAAATATTCGGTCGATAAAATGTTATTTTCACAAAAAATCACTGCTCTTTCAATAACATTTTGCAATTCTCTTATATTTCCTCGCCATGAATGATTTTCAAGAATTATAATTGCCTCATTTGATAATCCTTCTATTTTTTTACCATATTTCTGGTTATATAAGTTGACAAAATGTTCTGCTAAAATTTTGATATCGCCTTTGCGTTCTTTCAGCGAAGGCATTGTTATTGGTATTACATTTAATCTGTAAAATAGATCTTCTCTGAATTTACCCTGTTTTATCATATCATGTAAGTTTTTATTTGTAGCAGCAATTATTCTTACATCAGTTTTTAGTGTTTCGTTACTTCCAATTTGTTCGTATTCTTTAAACTGGAGGACTCTTAATAATTTTGATTGTAGAGGGAGAGATAATTCGCCAATTTCATCTAAAAAAATTACACCTTGATCGGCATATCCGAATTTGCCGATATAGTCATCTATTGCATCAGTAAATGCTCCCTTTTTATGCCCGAAAAGCTCATTTTCTAAAAGATTTTCAGGTATTGCAGCACAATTAATTGATATAAAATTTTTATCTTTTCTTTTACTATTATTAAATATAAATCTTGCAAGTAATTCTTTACCTGTGCCGCTTTCGCCATAAATTAAAACAGCAGCATCCGATGATGCTACTGTTTTTGCTATATTTAATACATCTAAGATTTCTTTACTCTTGCCGATTATATTTACATTATCCATAATAATTTTCCAAAAAATTATTCCTATCACCTTCTTAAGTTTGACTATTTAAATCTCTTGTACATATGAATTTTTCATACATTAGTTAAACCCAAGACAGATAAACGGAATACTTTTAAGTATATTTTGTATACGGATATTATTCATTTTTATTTTTAAATTTTAAAGCATCTCCTATTGTATAATTAGAATCTTCGCTATCACTATGCATGAAATTTTCAACTTTTTCGCGTTCTTCTTTT
Source organism: uncultured Spirochaetales bacterium (assembly GCA_964531405.1). Taxonomy (GTDB): domain Bacteria; phylum Spirochaetota; class GWE2-31-10; order GWE2-31-10; family JAFGQB01; genus CAZHHK01. The sequence continues at coordinate 4,635 of CAZHHK010000048.1, forward strand.
CTCTGGTATTCTTTTATACTAACATTTATTTTTCTTTTTCTTAAATCAAGGTTAGTAATTATTGCTTTAATTTTATCACCCACTTTAAAATTGTTTTTTAATTGCTCAATAAGTTCATTTTTTCTTGCGACACCAATATGCACTAATGGAATAAATGTTGATATTTGATCTGTAATTTTTACAAATATTCCTTTTTCAAATTCAATTTTTTCAATTTCACATTCTATTGTATCGCCATTATTATATTTACTCTTAATTTCACTCCATGGATCTGTCGACATCTGTTTGATACTTACTTTTATTTTTTGAGTTTTAACATCAAATTGAATAACTACAGCTTCTATTTCATCGCCAACATTATATAATTTATGTGGATTTTTAATGGTTTCTGTCCAAGATATATCATCTATATGAAGAAGGGCGTCAATGCCTTCTTCTAATTCGATAAAAAATCCGAAGGTAGTAATATTTTTTATTTTGCCTTTTACTTTAGTACCAACCTTGTATTTTTCTTTTGCAGCTTCCCATGGATTAGATAGTAAATGCTTGAGGCTTAAACTTATTTTTTTGTTTTCTTTATCGATCTTTATGATTTTTAATTCAACGATTTGTCCGACTTTAAGCAATTCAGCTGGATTATTTATTTTTTTTATCCATGACATATCAGATATATGTAAAAGTCCTTCTACCCCGTCAATTATTTTTACAAAAGCGCCATAAGTTGCCAATGAAACAACTGTACCTTTTATTGTATCATTTTCATTGTACTCGGTAATGAATTTTTCCCATGGATCTTCCTGAAGCTGTTTTAATCCTACTGTCAATTTTTTTGTTTCTTTATTTATATTTAATATTTTAACTTCAACACTTTGCCCGATTTTTAAGATATTTTCTATTTTAGTTGATCTATCCCATGATGCATCCTTTATTCTTAATAACGCATCAACACCGCCTAGATCAATAAAAGCACCGAAATCCGTTAGGCTTTTTACTGTCCCGGTTACAATATCTCCATCATGTTTTTCTTCAAAGAAAATTTTTCTTTGAATATTATTTTCTTCAAGAATAAATTTTTTCCTATTTCCGGTAAATTCATCGTCGTGCTTATTAAATTTTGATTTTTGTCTTTGTGACTGTCCCGAATTATCTGATAGGTTTAATCTGTCAATATAAAAGCTTATTTCTTTATTTAAATAGGCATCGATGTCTTCATTATTTTCAAGACCAAATAGACTAATCGGGATAAAACCCTTTATATTCTTATATTCTACTATAGCACCGTTTTTATTTGTTTCTTTTACAATGCCTTTTAACAATTCTTTTTCTTTATATGCTTTCTTTAATTCTTTTTTATTATTTATGCCATCTATTACTTTTTTTGATACAACAGGTTCTCCGGCTTTCCCTTCAAGTTTAATTAAAAATAATTCGATTTCATCACCGATTGCAGGGGTATTTTCAAACTCTGTTAATGATATTTTTGCTTCAGATTTATATCCAAAATCAAGAAATACCGTATCCCCATCTATATCGATTACTTTCGCTTTAACAATAGAATTTTCTTCAAAATTTTTAAAGCTTTCATTGAAAGCTTTTTCAAAATTGAAATCATTGTTATTGGTTATTATAAATTTATCCTTCATCTTTTTCCCTCAAATATTTTTTATTTTATCAATTATAATTGACACAACCTGTTCTATAGAATAATCGGATGTATCAATATAAACAGCATCATCAGCTATTTTTAATGCGCCGAATTCTTTATTCTTATCGTTTTCATCTCTTTTTATAATAGCTTCTTTTATATCTTCCAGAGACATGTCCAGTGTTTTTTCTTTAAATCTTCTAATCGCCCTTATTTCTACAGAGGCATCCAGATAAAATTTATATGTTGCATTTGGGAACACTACGGTGCCAATGTCTCTTCCATCCATAATAATAGATTTATTGTTTGCATATTGATTTAAAGCTTTATTGACTTTTTTTCGAACAGCTATAATACTTGACACAGGAGAAACATTAAGAGTTACTTCTTTACCTCTAATACTATCCGTTAAATCAATATCATTGATATAAATTCTACCATTATCAAATTTTATATTAATTTTTTGCAATAATTCTTCAATTTTATTATAATCATCTATTTTTATATTACTGTCAAGAATTATTTTTGTTATAGCCCTATAAAATGCTCCAGAATCAATGTATTCCAAACCAAGTTTTTGAGCTACAATTTTAGCGATTGTACTTTTCCCTGCACCCGCTGGGCCATCTAAAGCGATAATAATATTATTTTTCAAATCGATATCCCGAAGTTAATATATTGAAAATTACTTTTTTTGCCTACCAATTATATGAAATATAAATTTTTTAAAAATGATTTTAAAATAAACATTTTTTCAATAAATTTGTCAAGATTATTATATATTTAAGTTTAAAAATTTCCAGACTTTAATAATTATGATAATTGAAATCATCTTATTTTTTTAAATAAAAAAGCCCCACGATCGCCAATCTTAAAAAATTTTGCTGAAAAATCTAAGATGTTTTTGAATGTTTTATTTATTGAACCATATGTAAAACCGCTACCAAATCTTGTATAACCCAATAATTTAAAGCCGTTATTAGTCAAATAATTTTTTAATGCTTTCATAGATGGAATATGAAGATGTTCATCAGGCATTAAAAATCTCCATTTATTTTTAAATAGGTTACTTATTATTCCTGCTAATGGTACTTCAATTAATAATAATCCGTCAGATTTTAATCTGGTTTTAATTGATTTTAAAAGTTTTTTTTGATCAGGTATATGTTCAAGGATATTAAACATATATAAAATATCAATGTAATTTTCTTTTAGATCAAACAAATCTCCATTAATTAATTTTATATTCTTTATTTTTATTGTTTTTAACAATGATTTCGAAACATCTATGCCTATTATTTTGGTTGCTCCATTATTTTTTAAATATTGGAGGAAAAAGCCATTAGCACATCCCAACTCGACATTAACTTTATCTATTATTATATTCTTATCGAATCCGATTTCTTTTAATGTTTTATCTCTTTCAGCAAAAAGAGAATTTATATTGCAGCTCTCTAAATAGCCAGGATTCATTTTTTGTTTAATTTTTATATAGGATTCATAATATTTGTTTAAAGCATTCTGATTGGGTAGGGTATACTGATGAAGTGAACCGCAGTTACTACATTTATAATATCTGCATGTCCTATTTTTATCTATATGTAATACTTTTATAAATGATTTTTTAAAAGATATAAAATCACAGAACGAGCATTTTATCATTATTAATTACTGTTTTCTTTTAAAAATAAATTATTTAGATTTTCATGAATTTTTTTATAATCATCAAAAGAATGAATATTGAAATAATATAATATTGATTTATTTATCTGTTTGTATATTTCATATTGATCTTCATCATGAGCAAACATGTTTGCAAGATAAATACAATAGACTATATTTTTATATTTATCATCGCAATTTAACGGATTATTGTGATATCGTATTGAATGAATGAATTTCTCCGGGAAATTCCATTTTTTTGCTACAATTGATCCAATTAAGGCATGATTATAACCGGCAGTAATATCTTCAATTATTCTTATCGGTATTGATTTCATCTGACATATATAAGTAAGTTTTTTTATTAGGTCGGGATTAATCCCAAAAAGCAGTATTCTGCCTATATCATGCAGTATAGCACCAACATAAATTTCATCGACATTTTCCATTATGTTGTAAATTTTGATTATGTTAAATGCATAAAATGCGACTTTATAGGAATGATGCCAGATTTTTTCCATAACTTTTTGATCACAACTTTCTTTTAATACCTCTTTAGTCCCTATTGAATATAATATATCTTTAAGTTTATTAAAACCAATTATTTTTATAGCATCTGTTATAGAACAGACCCTGCCTTGCCTTTTGAATATGGCAGAGTTAGCAGTTTTAATTAATTCGGCAACAAGTGCTGGATCGTTGGACAAGAGCTTTGTTATTTCATTGATATTTGCTTCATAATTATTTAGAAGTTCCTGTATTTTTATAATATATTTTGGAAATTGAGGGATTTTATCTATTTCTTTTACAATAAGATCGTTTATGATTTGATTTTTTTCCAGAGTTATCAATGACAATGGCAACATCAAACAGCTTATTGTTTCTGATTTAGTTTTATAGATATTAAAGGCTTGCTTGGATAATCCTAATTTTTTTAATATTAGTATAGTAATTATTATACCTAAGCCAGCTCCCTCTTTATTTTTACTTATAACTGCATAAGCTTCTTCTATATTGTTAAATTGCTTTGCCTGTTCCATTCTTTCTCTTGCATTATGCAATTCCTGATTTAATATTAAAGCATTATTTATAACAGAAATAATTAATATATCATCTTCAACTTTAAGGCTAAGTCTTATAAAATAATTCTTTTTTTTTATCTGTTCGATAAAATAATTTTCATTTTTAAATAATTCATCCTTGAATTTTTTCATACCCTGTTCATAGTCAGTAGAATCAGTTATATCAAGATTATGTTCTTCAAAGAATATTCTTTTTATATTTGCTTTTTTTGCATTTTCTAATAATTCAATGAAACTATATTGAAGGTAATTATAAATTTCTTCTTTTCCTATATATTCTAGCAAAGTCCGTAAAAATTCTGAAATATATGCTTTATCCTCAATTGATAATTCATAAATTTCGATTATTATTTCTTCATTATTAAGAAAATGTTTTATAAGGTCTTCATATGGCGGTGCATCATTTATTTTAAATAATTGCATATTATCCCCTTTTGCCCCCTTGACTTAAAAGAAGAAAGGGACAGACAAATGGAATACTTTAAATTATATTTTATTATTTACCAATATCTTTCCGGTAAAATGCTCCTTCAAATTTCACTTTCTGGGCTAATTTATAGGCTCCTTCAAGCGCAGAGGATTTAGAGGGCGCAGTATAAACAGCGTTTAGTACACGTCCTCCATTGGTCACTATATTTTTATTGCTGTATTTTGTCCCTGCATGAATATAATTAAAAGGATTGGATTCAAATTCTATTTTTATACCCTTTTTATAATTACCAGGATATCCGCCCGATGCAATCACAACACATGCTGAATATTTATTTTCCCATTTTAGATTAATTGAATCCAGCTTTCCTAAAGCTGTAGCATAGAATAAATCAAGAATATCATTTTTCAATAAAGGCATAATAACTTGAGTCTCAGGATCTCCAAATCTGCAATTAAACTCAATAACTTTTGGACCATCGTTTGTAAGCATGAGTCCTATATATAAGACTCCTCTATAATTAATTTTATCTTTTTTAAATCCGGATTTTATTCTATTTACAATTTCTTCATCGATTTGTTTTTTTAAATTTTCGTTTATTGATGTATGAGGAGCATAGCTACCCATTCCTCCGGTATTCTCTCCTTCATCATTATCATAAGCTTTTTTATAATCTTTGGCGGGGATTAATGGTATGAATTTTTTACTGTCAGTAATATAAAAAAAGCTCATCTCTTCTCCGATCAGCAAATCTTCTATAAGGATTGTGTTACCTGAGTCACCGAAGATTTTATCAATCATAAATTTTTTGATTGTGTCTTTTGCTACTTTTTTATTTTCAGCGATTTTTACGCCTTTTCCAGCCGCCAATCCATCAGCTTTTATTACAATCGGATATATAATATGTTTTTCAATGAATTTGATTGCTTCATCATAATTTTCAAATATTCTAAAATCAGCAGTAGGTATATTATGTTTTGCCATAAATTTTTTTGCAAAAACCTTGCTGCCTTCTAGTTGAGCAGCATGCTTGTTAGGTCCGAATACGGCTATTCCTGCTTTTATACATTTGTCGGCTAACCCATTGACTAAAGGTTTTTCCGGACCGCATATTAAAAGATCTATTTTTTTTTCTTTTGCAAAATCAACGATAGCATCCAAATCATCGCTATCAATGTTGACAGTTTCTGCTATTTCTTTTATACCAGGATTACCTGGAATACAGTAAAATTTATTAAGTTTTTTTGATTCTTTTATTTTTAAGGCGATTGCATGTTCTCTACCGCCTGAACCAATTAATAAAACATTCATATAAGTTATTCCTCGTAAATAAATATTACATAAATTTAAAAATTTGTAAATTTATTATTCTTAAATATAAAAAAGTTTATTGACTTTCTGGCTTATATTAAAAATAGCTTTTTTAAAAATCAATGGGGAAATAAATAATAAAAAATTATTAAACTTATTTCAAGATAAGGGAAAAAAGAAAAAACAAAAATATTATTTTTTAGATAAAAAAGATTTTTGTCTCAATAATTCCTGTGCATAAATTGATTTTAACCCACCCTGATTTTTACTTGTTTTTTCCAGAGCCTGATCGATCTCCTGGATTGTCATTTTACCGATTTTTTTATTTTTTTTTATTTGAGCTTCTGTTTGTTGTGAATTTTCATTTTGTTTTTCGTCAGCCATTTTTCACCTCATAATCTAATTAAATTTAGCGAAATTAATAACATAAAAATCAATATTTTGCTATAATTAATTTAAAAAAATAAAAATTGGTATATATTATAATAGTTATTAGTAAATGTTTCGATAAATATTAAGTAAGGATTTATATGATGGAAAAAATAATTAATTCTGAATGTTATAAATTTAAGAAAGGACACGTCTTGTATGAAGATGGCAATCCTATAAAAGGGAAATCAATATTTTTAGTAAAATCTGGAAAAGTTGATATAATATATAAATTAAAAAATGAAAAGGAACTTAAGATTACAATCCCTGAAGGTGGAATTTTTGGTGCTTTTGAATGTTTTTCTAATATTAATTATAGAATATCGAAAGCAGTGATTACGGAGGATTCTGTAATATGTCTATGGGGGAAAGCCGATTTTTTGATGGAGGCCAGTATGAGCCCTGAGCTTGGATTAAAAACTATCGCTTTTTTATCGTCTTTTTTAAGGACATTAAATCAAATTGTAGCAAATATAGGATAAAATTATGTCTGATGATGCATTAAAGAAATATGAAGAAATAATGAAAATTGGTTTCGGCGGGCTGGAAGCAATTGACGAGGAAATTATAGAAGATTACGGTAAAGTCTTTCAAAAGGGTGAATTTATAATAAAGGAAGGTGAAAAATCTAATGATGTCTATTTGATTCTGGAAGGTAAAGTAATAGTGACAAAAGATGTTAATACGATAAAAAAAGTACTGGCTGTGTTAGGTCCCGGAGAATTGGTGGGAGAAATGTCGTTTTTTGAGTCTACTACCAGATCTGCTTCCTGTATTGCTGATGATACAGTGACTACAATAAAATTTAATTATGATACTTTCAGTGAGATATATAGAGTTCATACACGATGGCTTATGCAAATTTTGGAATCAATGTCTAATAGGATAATTAAGACACTTGAATTAATAAAGGAAAAGTCAGGCTAAGGCAGATAGATTACATCTTCTTTTTTTATCCAGCCTGAAGTCCCGTTAGATAAATTTATTTTTATGTATCTATCGATATCTTCAACAACTTTACCAGAAGTGCCTTCCTGTATGGTTTGTAATATGGTTTCATAGTCACTGGGAACTGCAAATATATTTGTTAATTTGGAAGTGCATACAAATGTTTTTGTGTTATAGTCGATATATTGAGAAAAGAAAAAAATGTTAAAAATAATAGTAAATACAAAGGTAATGACAAAAAATATAAAATATATTTTACGGTTTTTTATGCTAAAAAAAGAATAAAAAGCAAAAAATATGGATAAAATAATTAATGCCGATAGCAATAAAATTACAATCGGAGTAGGGAAGAAATATATTACACGTTTAGCCATGATTATTTGCTCACCAAGCGAAGGCATTTGAAATTTATTATATAAAATCGTTAAATTATTTTTTAAATCTTTATCGAATGGTTTATATGACAGTGCTTTTTCAAAATAAAATCTGGATTTGCCAAATTCCTGCATATTATAATAACAGCATCCTATATTATAGTTTACGTTAAAATTATTGTAGCCTTTTTTTAATATTGCTAGATAAATATTCAGTGCTTCTTTAAAATTTTTTTTTGAATAAAGGTCATTAGCTTTTAAAAATTCATTTTTAAAATTATTATTGGCAAAAATATTTATTGAAATGGAAGTAATTAAAAAAAGCATTATTATTTTTTTCATAAAAACTAATTCCTGTTGTTTGCGGATGACGATTTTTTTGATGATTCTATATCTACTGTCTGAATAAATATTTTAATTTTATTTATTATATCGATAATATCTTTTTCTGTTATTTCAGATCCACCAAACCGTATTATATCAAGTTCGGATATTATGCTTTTTAGTTTATTAATATTTTCATGGCACAAATGTCTGCCCAGTTTTTCTTTAATGCTTGCATTGGTAAATTCAACAGAGTCTATGTTAAATTTATCTATAAAATATTTTTCCATAATGATTGAAATTTTATCAATGCATTCGGCATTTGTTTTATTCTTACATTTTGAAAATACTGATTTAATATTTTTGTTAAAAATATTAAGTGCTTTTTTCTTGTTAAATATATTAGCGTATAATATATTGTTATATAAGATATATTTATATATAAATAGTAATAATAATGATACAATAATCAATATATAGGTACTAATAAAAATTAAAAACCATGAATTGATTTTAAAAAATGAATTTTTATATCCTAATTTCAGATTGATATAGCCTATAGTATTGATGTTTTTTTCTTTGATTGAATTAACTGCAGTATTATCGTCATTGCTTGTATTTGAGTTACTAGTTTTTTCGTTTTTTTGAATACCTGTAACATTAATATTATATTCACTGCCTTTTAATGTAACATATTGTTTTTTGTTTATATCAAAATATGAGAAATTATTGGTTTTAATTTTAAATTTTCCTGATTCGGATGGTATCAATAATACTTCTAAGATTTTAGTTTTATATTTTTTGTCTTTGCTTTCAATTGTACTTTTTGAAGAAAAAATTTCTAAAGAACTATCAACATCATATCCTATTTCCTTCAGGTTATGGAAATTTCCTTCTCCTTCCAGTATTATTTTAAGAGAGATCGGATTTTTCCCTTTTACATTAATAGGACTTAAAGAACTATGCATTTTAAAATAACCTACTGCTCCATCAAATCCTTGAGGTGGATTGGCAGGCAATGGATTTACTTTTATTACAATTGGCTTGGTTGATAAGGAATATTCTCTTTGTTCGGAAGACATAAAATCTACGGGTATAATACCTATAAAATTCATTGTTGCAGGATAAATCGTATAAGTACCGGGTTTATAAATGAAAATCCTTTTACTTTCAAATTTATTTTCATAATATTTTAAGTTATTTTTAAATACTATACTGGCTTTTGGTGAGCTATCCTCAGTACCTTCTATCCATGCATTTTCTGGAAAGTTTAGAGGTTTGTATTTATAATTTTTATACAAATCAGCTCTATTACTAACATAAAATAAAGTACTTACATCAAGATATTCACTGGAGTATATTTCATTTTTTGAATTTTGAGACTCAAGAATAAAATAATTATCATCCATGCTGTAACTGTTGTTTTTATTCTCTTTATAATTTGTCTGATTAGCACTCGATGTTGATTCTTGTGAAGCATTTAGACTGATCACATTGCTTTTATATTCGTTGCCATTTATGTTTAATATAAAAGGACCTATTTCATAATTTCCTGATTTAGGGATATTTACCATGAATATAAATACCTTTGATGTAGTCATTACACCATTTATAATGCTCACACTTGACATCTCAGCAGATTTTCTAATCATGATATCATTATCTGATTTTATGATATCTTTTAATTCTATATTATTATTTGCTCCGGTTATATTTAAATTTATTTGAAAGAATTCGCCTGCGACTATATTATTATTATCACATACAGCGAATAAATTTATATCTTCACTGAAAAAATATTGCGAGGATATTAATAAAAATGATAATTTTAAAATTATTCTTTTTACCAATATTTATTCCTTGCAGGATTATTTTTATTGTCTTCTTTTTTACTTCCTAGATTTTCTTTTCTTTCTTTATCTTCAAGTGCTTTTAATAATTTTTCTGCATCTTCTTTTGTTAAACCACTCTTTTTACTTTGTTCTAAATTATTCGAATTCGCTGATTTTTGATCTTTATCATTGCCATTATTGTTTTTATTATTTTGATCATTTTGATTATTTTTTTCCGCTTCATTTTTTAAAAGTCTGCATACAGCATAATTATAACGTGCATCATTATCATTTGGATTTAATTTTAATGATTTTTTAAAATATTCTGCAGCCAGAGAAAAATTTTGATTTTTAAATTCGTTTAATCCGCAATTATAATATATCATGGCTTTAATCTTATCATCTTTTACTAAGGCTATTGATTCATCATAGTATTGTCCGGCTTTTTTATAATCATTTAATTTATAATATACATTACCTATATTATAGTAGAGTTTTGCAAGATCATTATTTCTAAAAAATATCTCACTTGATAAATACTGCTCAAGAGCTTTTTTATATTTTCCTTTTTTAAAAGAAATATTTCCCAAAATAGCACTTATTGGATCTCTAAACCAGTATTTTTTTGTTGTATTTTTGCTGTTATTATCTCCAAAAATGACCATGACTAATAATAAATGAAATATAAAAATAATAAATATTTTTTTCATTTTATTTACCTTTCAATTAACCATTTAAATTTATCATATTTCAGGCTGAATAATCTACCCTGATCCAGTAAAAATCCAAGGCAGAATAATATTAATGCAGGCATAAGGAAAATATCATATTTTTCTTTTCTCTGCTCATATTTCATAGAATCTTTTTCGATTTTTTCTACATTATTAATCACTTTCATTGAATTCAATATAAAATCTTTTGAGTTAATTCGTCCTAGATATAAACCGTTTGTTTTAGAAGCAATGTATTTTAATGATTCTTCATCAAGTTTGCTCATTACTGGTTCGTCATTTTCGTCTTTTACATACCCAGTTTTTTCGCCATTTGTATATAAGGGAATAGGTTCTCCGTTTTTTGTCCCAACTCCTATTGTAAATACTTTTATTCCTGTATCCTTAAAATGTTCAACAGAAGATGCAATATCTCCCTGAAGGTTTTCCCCATCGGTTATCAGTATTATCATCCTGCTTTTATCATCAGTATCCTCAAATGCTTCAAGAGAATTTTTTAAACCCTTACCTATATTAGTCCCGTCTTTACCAATTATGCCAGGGTATAGGGATTCAAGAAAAAAATTAACTGCCGCATAATCATGTGTGATAGGGCATATAAGCTCTGAATCCCCACTGAATACCATCAACCCTATTCGGTCTCCGGTCTCTGCCTCTAGTAGTCTGGAAACAGCTTTTTTTGCAAGTTCAAATCGAGAAGGTATTTCATCAGCGGTTTCCATTGAATATGAAGCATCAAGAAGGATTAGTATATCTCTGCCATTAATTTTTGACTCGACTTTTTCTATTCCCCATTTTGGTCTTGACAGTGCAATTATAAAAAGACAGAATCCAATAAGATAAAATACAACTTTTATCCATTTTTGACCTTCTGAAAAATAAGGCAGTATGGTTGGTATATTTTCGCCTGCTATTTTTTCAGATTTTTTTTTGGTTATAAATATATCCAGCGTAAACAAGAAAGCAATAAAAGGAACAAGTAAAAAAAACCAGAAAAAATATGGATTTTCAAACATATTATATCAACCTTTTAAATAAAAAAGAATTCATGAATAAGCCGATTAAAAAAACTATTATGCCTATATATGCATATTTGAATCCTATATCTTTGAATCTTGTATATTCGTATGATTCAATTTTATGTTTTTCTATTTTATCTATTTCATTAAATATAGGTCCAAGCTCTCCTGAGTTTTGTGCATGAAAAAATTTACTTCCAGTCATATCAGCGATCCTCTGCAAAATATCCATATCGATTTCTTCATTAAATCCTATACCGATAGTATAAATTTTTATACCCATTTGTTTCGCTATCTCGCTTGCCGCATCGGGTGTGATTTCTCCTGAATTATTTTTACCGTCAGTTACCAGAATTATTATTTTATTACCTGGCTTTTCATTATCATTAAGTTTTAATAATCGATTGATTGCACTGGCAAGTCCGACACCGATTGCGGTTCTTGAACTATTGGATTTATCGGGATCAATTTTAATTTTAGAGATTATAGTTTTTAGGATATTATAGTTTAAAGTAGCGGGACACTTTATCATAGAAGATTCACCGAATGTGACTAAACCGATTCTGTCTCCTTTTCTTTTATCGATAAAATTAAGGAGGATTGATTTTGCTGCCTCAATACGCGGTTGTTTTAAAAAGTCATTTGTTAGCATACTTCCAGAAACATCAAGACATATCATTATATCTATACCTTGTGAAATTATTTTTTCTTTTTTTATTCCACTTTGAGGCTTTGTGAGACTAAAAGCAATAATGAATAAACCAAGTAGTGTTAATAGTAACGATAAAAAGTATCCGGCAACATTAAAAGAAAATCCTCTTAGATAAAAACTGATGCCTGTAATATTTGCACCTTTTTTAAATATAAACCTGGAGAAAATTACCATACAAAAACATAAGATGGGAAAAAGTAAAAAAAGTATAGCCCATGGATTATCTAATCTATATATTGTCATTTTATAGACTCCATTTGATTCTCAATATTTACTTTTTCAAGTAAAGAGACTTTATAAGAATGAATTTCAAATCCAAGATTACTTATGTTTCTTATATAATCATTTAATTTTTCAAAATCAACATTAGCTTTAGCAAATTTAATCATATCTATTTCCGTAAGAATTCTGTTGATGTCTGCGATCAGCTCATTTTTAAATTTTATATTTTTTAAATTTATGATTAATTCATAAGTTGTTTCAGCTTTAGCGTTAAATGAAAATTCTTCATATATAAGTGTTTTTAAAATTTCAGTTAAATTTGATAATTTTAACTCAATCGATAATCTGTCATCATCTTTATTAAATTCAATTCTGGCAATATTGGCAAGGAACTCTTCATATGGAGGCAATTTATTTTTTTCATCTGATTTTTTTTCCTTCATCATTTTTTTATAAATGAAAAAGTATAAAATACAACCAATCAATGAAAACCCTAAAATTATTAATATTATCAATATGTAATATGGGATTTTGTATGGCATGGCAGCCTGTTCTTTTTCTTTTTTTAATTCTATTTTTGATAGATCTTTTGTATTTTTTATTTTATCTATTTCATCTTCTGTCAATGGATTTAATACTGTAATATCATATTTGTCACTGGTCAGATATAATACTTTGCCGTCTTTTGTTGTCATTGGTATGGTAAAAGAGAGATCCTTAATTATCCCTATGGTATAAGATGAAAATTCGATTTGAAGTATCAATGAATTATTTTTAAAATAATCTTTTTTAGCACTGATTTCAACATCCATGCTGGTAGTATTCATCTCTTCCCATAAAATTTTAACATTGTTTAAATTTTGGACTTTAATCTCTAATAATATATTTTCTCCAATTTTGATTTTTGTTTTGCTGATTTTTGAGGTTATCTCGTTGTTTGCATCGCCAAATGAGTACAAGATAAAAAACGATAAAAATAATATTGATGTCAGATAACGTTTCATTAATGGTTTCTTTTAAGCCTTTTTTTAAAATATTCAACTAATATTTTTTCAATATCTTCATCGGTATCAATCATCATTGGATCTATATTAAGTTTTTTTAATTCTTTAAAAAACAATTCACTCTGCATGTTTCTCTCTTTTATAAATTCTTTATATGATGATGAGGATGTATCGACTAAAATTAATTCATTTGTTTCATTGTCTATCATATCTACCAGTCCCAGATTAACCGGTGTTTTCTCAAATTGATCTCTAATTACAACAGGGATAATATCATGCTTTTTTGCAGCTATAAAAAGTTTTTTATACTCAACCTTATCGTAAAAATCAGAAAGAATGAAAAGTATTCCTCTTCTTTTCATGTTTTCAACTGCATAGTCTATTGCGAGATTTATATTAGTGCCTTTTTCTCTTGGTTTTAAAAAAATTAGATCTCTGATTAATCGTAAAGTTGTATTTTTATTTTTTGAAGGAGGTGTATACTTTTCAATGACGCTTGAAAAAAATATAGCCCCTATTTTATCTTGATTTTTTAATGCAGTAAAAGCTATAACAGATGCAATTTCAGCAAGTTTCTGTCGTTTATTATATTTTTTTGAGCCATATTCCAGTGATCCGGAAAAATCAATCAATAGCATAACATTTAACTGTCGTTCTTCTTTAAATCTTTTTATATATGGTATACTGTGTCTAGCTGTTACGTTCCAGTCTATTCTTCTATAATCATCACCTGGATTATATTCTCTTACTTCCTCAAATTCCATACCGTAACCGCGAAAGACGGAATTATATCCTCCGCTTATTGCTTCATTGACGAGTTTTCTTGAACTTATGTCTATTTTCTTGATTTTTTTTAATAATTCAACTGGTATTTTTTCATTGTTATCAGCATTTTTTTTCATTTTAAATTTAATCCACTAATAAAATTATGGAACGACAATTGAATTAAATATTTTTGTGATAATATCCTCGGTTGTTACTCCTTCTGCTTCTGCTTCATAGCTTAATATTATTCTGTGTCGTAACACCGCAAAGCTGACATTTTTCACATCATCTGCATTTACGAAGCCCCTTCCTGATAATAATGAATGTACTCTTGATGCTCTTGCAAGGAATATACTTGCCCTTGGAGAAGCTCCATAATCAATATATGAATCAATATCCAGATTGTATTCTTTTGGATTTCGTGTTGCATTAACTATTTCTACTATATAACTTTTTATCCTATCACTTACATATATTTCATTTATTAAATTGCTTAAATTATTTAATTTTGCATTGGTAAGAATTTTTGAAACAGGTATTTCCTCATTATTCATCATTCTATCTAAAATTATTTTTTCTTCATCTTTTTTGGGATATTTGATTTTTATTTTAAGCATGAATCTGTCAATCTGTGCCTCAGGGAGGTTGTATGTGCCTTCCTGCTCAATAGGATTTTGTGTTGCCATTACTAAAAATGGTTTTGGAAGTTCGTAGGATTTATCTCCTATTGTTACCTGTCTTTCCTGCATGGCTTCAAGAAGAGCGGATTGTACTTTTGCTGGTGCCCTGTTTATTTCATCGGCGAGTATAAGATTATTGAAAATAGGTCCTTTTTTGGGTTCGAATTTACTTTCTTTTTGATTGTATATTAAAGTACCGATTATATCTGATGGTAGTAAATCCGGTGTAAATTGAATTCTATTGAATCCAAGATTAAGTATTTCTGATAAGGTTTTAATTGTTAATGTTTTTGCTAAACCCGGTACTCCTTCAATAAGGATATGACTATTGGTTAATAAACCGATTAAAACGCCTTTAAGCATCTCTTCCTGTCCGACTATTCTTTTTTGCATTTCTGAAAAGATTGATTCTATTAAAGGCAGTTCTTTTTCGACCTTGGTGTGAATTTCTTTTACTTGAGCATCCAACTTTGATCTCCAGAATAATGATTAAATTTAAAATGAAAGATTATGAATGCCATATTATCTTTGAAAAATGAGGATTTAGCAAGGTATTATTGATTTGTTTTACAATTGTTTTACAGGCTGAATAATAAAAAAAGCAGATAGTAATTTTCTTTCTATCTGCTTTTTTTATTATTAAAAACAATTTATTTTACTGCACAGCAGTCTGCATAGTATGACATTAATTTTACTTTAAACCAAGGTCCATAAATACCAAATGTAATAATTGTTAATATCGTACCAATCACGATTACTGAGAATAATTTACCACCTTCCAGATTTAATTCGAATTTTGAAGTATCTGCATATGTAATATTGGATACTAAATAATTATGCATTTTTGCCATTGCCCATGCAAAATAAATACCCAATGTTATACCTGTAAGTATAGTATTTTGAAGGATCAGGCTGAATAAAGCACCGCCTTCACCGGTAAATCCGAATGATTTGCCGTCATAAGAGGTATTTTCTGCAAAGTATTTATAAATTTTTACCATTGCCCATGGTCCATAAATACCAAAAGTAATTGATGTTAAAATACCATTAATGAAAAATATACTGAATAATTTTGCACCATCGCCGTTGAATGCAAATGGTTTGCCGTCAAGTTCGGTTTTTTCGCAAAAATATTTTTGGAAAGCAACGATTGCCCATGGGAAATAAATAAATAGTGTAATAAAAGTCAATAAGGTTTGGATCAATATTAAGCTGAATACTTCACCGCCTTCACCTTTAAATTCGAATTTTTTGCCACCAAGAGTCAATTTACTCATGTAATATTTAAGGACTTTAACAAAAGCCCAAGCTCCATAAATGCCAAAGGTAATGCCGGTAAGTATTGCATTGATAAGCACAATACTAAATAATTCCTTGCCGTCTCCTTCAAATTTAAATTGCCCTTTCATAAATAATCTCCTTTTTAAATAATTTTTTTAAATATTTAATTCATCCGGTTTTTAAACCGATGATTTAATGCCAGACATAAAGATAAACCGCAAATCGTATCCTTTAAAGGCAAAGTCAATCTTTTTAACCTTTCAGCATCATTCTTTGATTGCGATAAAATTTTTAAAAACTGCCTTTTTTTTCTTTTATAATCTTTGAAAACAAAAAATGCACCGCATAAGCACCACCAGGTAAAACCTAATAAAATAAATTTGAATATGCTTGATATAAAAAAAGATAATATTAAAGAACATAAACCAAAAAAAATGAAAAGCCAGACTGGAATATTGATAAGTAAAAAATCTTTTATCTTCATAACATTAATCTTAAAAAAAATATAAATTTTTATATTGATGATAATATTTTATATTATAATTTTATTCAACTCAATAAAATTTATAAAAAC
>CAZHHK010000049.1:0-21657 GCA_964531405.1 uncultured Spirochaetales bacterium
TTTTATATATTAAAACAAGCGGAAGCTTGAAATAACTTGACTTTATACATAGGAAATAATCATGAAATTTAAATTGTTTATAATTATTTTTTTATTATCGACTATATTAATTTTTGCTGAGAATGAAAAAGGCTTAAAAATTAAAGAAATAAAAGGCAATGAAGGTAAAAGATGGGCTATATGTGTCGGAATAAACGATTATGAAGATGAGAATATAACGGACCTTAAAAAAGCGCAAAACGATGCAACAGCTTTAGCCGATGTTTTTATAAAGCAGGGGCAATTTGATAAAGTCGTTACCCTAATCAATGATTATTCACATTATGAACAAAAATTACTGCCCACAAAAGCTAATATTGAAAGAATGCTTGACTATATTCTTGAATTTTCATCTCCAGACGATCTGGTTGTTTTTTCGTTTTCAGGCCATGGTATATCTGATAAAAATGGTGAGGGTTATTTAATAACGCAGGATACAAACCTGAATTCTAAATTTGAGACTTCTTTAAAGATAAGTACAATTGCCTCTAAATTAAAGGAACATAAGATAAAAAAATCTTTACTGCTTCTTGATGCATGCAGGGAAGAATTAACGCATACAAAAGGCATGGACACAACCAAAGGTTTATTATCAAAAGAATTCAGAGAATCTGAAGTCGCAGCTGCATTTTATTCTACAAAAGCGGGATGGTTTAGCTACGAGGATACTGAAAGTGATTATGGTGTATTTACAAGATTTGTTTTAGAAGGATTAACCGGCAAAGCGGATAGCAATAATGATAATATCGTGTCTTTTATTGAGCTGGAAAATTTTGTTGAAAAAGAAGTGAATGATTTTTCTTTAAAAAATAATAGAAAACAAAAGCCTTATACCAAAATATATGGAGAAAAATTCGGTGATCTGGCTTTGACCATAAGTAAAAATATCACTCATGACTTAAAATTTAAAAATACAAGTCTATTTGATGTGGCAAATTTCAGGTCATCCTTGAAGGCAGGAGAAGAAAATAGTACCATTATTCTTTCATGGAGTCCGCCGGAAAATAAAACTTATGACGGATTTATTCTTTTAAGGCAGGAAAACAAACAAATTGATTTTGTGCTAGAAAATAATGTTCAATATATAGAAGGAGAGAAAATATCCAATTCCGATATAACTGTAATTAAAAAACTTCCAAACAACGTCTATAATTTTATTGATAATAATCTTAAGGAAGGAGTTTTGTATTATTATAAGATTTTTTCTTATACAGATAATAACAATTCTCCTGTTTATTCTCAAGGAGTTCAGACAAACTTAAAGACAAACATTGAGATGGTCAGTTTAAATGTCAAACTCGACAGCATAAGGGTAATAACTGTAAATGAATCAAGCTGGGGCGCTGAATTATACTGGACTATTAAAATTACAACATCAAATAACGATTCTTTTGTACTAGATGAAAAACCTAAAGATAAATATTGGGCTGCGGTAAAGGATGATGCGAGACTTTTTAAAAATTTTATTAATTTAAAATTGCCAAAAAATGGCAATTCATTTTTTGAAATAATAGTAGATATGAGAGAAAGAGATGATATTAAGGACGGCTGGTATCAGGAAACTGGAGGAGAAAATCATGTTATAAAAAAGAAAGTTTTCAGATATTACATAAATGATTCCGGTATATACGGGCAGCAGTCAATTATAGAAGAAGAAAAAAATTCGGCAAAAGTCGAATTAAAATGGACGATAAGTAAAGTCGATTGAAATAATTTAGAGAAATATATTTTTAATTTCATTATGCCAATCGGAATTATATTGAATATTTTCGTTTTTTATTTTAGAATATATTTAAGAGGCAAAAATGGCTGATTTACTCGAATTTTGGAAACAAAAAGGTGTAGTCTATGTTGAATACAATTCTAAATGTTATACATTCAGCAATTTTTTGAAGACAGCCGAAGGGAATTCCATAATAAATA
Source organism: uncultured Spirochaetales bacterium (assembly GCA_964531405.1). Lineage (GTDB taxonomy): Bacteria > Spirochaetota > GWE2-31-10 > GWE2-31-10 > JAFGQB01 > CAZHHK01. Next base: position 1,963 of record CAZHHK010000049.1, read on the forward strand.
TAATGTATCAAAAAATACTTTCCTCATATATTAATAAAATTGATGATAAAAATCAAAATAAAGCTGTAGTTGTTAGGAAGTTTATAAAAAACCATTTTTTAAAGAAAGATAAAATATTTGATGTTATTATTTATAATGATGGAAAAGTAGTTAAATTTAATCTTGAAGAATAATTATTCGATAGTATCTTTATGAAAGCTTAAACTGGCTGATGTTTCATCGCTTAATTTTTCATATATTTCGTTGAATTGCTGTTCGATTTCTAAAAATGATTCTACAATCTCTGGCTCAAAATGTGCGCCTTTGCTTTTTACTATAAGCTGTTTTGCCTCTTTATGAGTATAACTTGGCTTATAATGCCTTTTCATCCTTAATGCATCATAAACATCAACAAGCGAAACAATTCTTGCTGCCAGGGGGATTTCTTCTTCCTTAAGCTGATAGGGATATCCGCTACCATCCCATTTTTCATGGTGAAATAAAGCTATGTCCCTTGCCATTTGCCCTGCCATTTTTGATAGAATAAACGCACCATTTATAGTATGTTCTTTCATAATATTGAATTCATCCGGAGTGAGTTTGTCAGGTTTGGTAAGAATATAGTCTGGTGTGCCTATTTTCCCCACATCATGCATACTTGCAACCTTGAATATTTTATTTATAAATTCATTGTCAATTTCAGGATATAAATCCTTTCTGGTTTCATAAATATGCTTTGCCAGAATATAAGAATATGCATTTACCCTTTTTACATGGTTGCCGGTGTCATTGTCTTTTAACTGACTTGCAATTACAAGGGCTCTAATACTTTCTTCCATCAGTTTTTCTTCCAGTTCTGTAATTTCTTTTAAGATACAATAGTAAATATCTATTTTTTCAAATTTGCCTATATTAAACAATGAAACATAAAAATATTTTTCATCTTTATTTTTAGGAAAATAAGAATAAATTTGGGACTCTTTTAAAATTTTTTTTATCGGTATAGAAGAAAAAGGTACAAGCTTATTGTCTTCTTTAAGGAATATAAAATCAAGTTTTTGCTGAGTCAAATATTTATCAGAGTCAAAATTAAATTTATCGTAAAACGCTTTATTTGCAAAAATAATCCTTTTTTTATTATCAAAAATAACAAAAGGCGAATTCGAAGATTCATGAATTTCTTTTAAACAATTTAAACTAGAGTTACTAAGTTTTTTTTGCACAGCTTTTTTACTTTGATAAGTACATAGCATATTTTTTTTGCTATGTAAAGGTCTAATTTTTAATAAATATATATCATAAAAACAATTAAATAAAAAACTTTATTATTATTAAAATTAAGTAAAAATATTGTAAATAAAAGGTAATAAAAAATTAAATAAACCCGATTTATATTATATACTTGACATTACTGCGTTTTTAATTTATTTTTAGGAGGTCAGGATTATATAGATTCGCTAATTTAGGAGGATAGGATGTTAAGTGCATTTATTGCTGGCATCGTATCCCTGCTCCTAGGTGGCGCTGTAGGCTTTTTTATAAGATTTATTACTGCAAAAAGACAGCTTCAATCGGCTGAAAATAAAGCAGAGATAATCTTAAGAGAAGCTAAACTTGAGGCTGAATCACAAAAGAATGAAATTCTTTTGGAAGCTAAAAACTTTTTAATACAGGAAAGAAATAATTTTGAACGTGAAACTAAAGAGAGAAGGATAGAGTTACAACGACTTGAAAGACGTCTGATACAAAAAGAAGAGCAATTTGACAGACGTATTCAAGATATGGAGAGGAAAGAAAAGCATTTAAATGATAAAGAAAAACGTTTAAATGAAGAGGAAATTACTGTTTCTAAACTCAAGTCCAAATGGAATGAAGAGTTAGAAAAAATATCAGGAATTACTGCAGAGCAAGCAAAGCAAATGCTTAAAAAAGAGCTCGAAGATCAGGCAAGGCAGGAATCCCAGATATTAATTAATAAAATTGAAGAAGAAACAAAAAGAATAGCCAATAAAAAGGCGCGTGAAATCATAGTAACTACTATTCAAAGAATGTCTTCTGATGTAACATCTGAAGTAACAACGACAAGCGTTAGTTTGCCTAATGATGAAATGAAAGGTAGAATAATTGGGCGTGAAGGACGTAATATAAGGACTCTTGAAACCCTTATTGGCGTTGATATAATAATAGATGACACACCAGAAGCAGTTGTTATTTCTTGTTTTGATCCTGTAAGAAGAGAGATCGCAAAAACTGCTTTAACAAGATTAATTACAGACGGTAGGATTCATCCTGCCAGAATAGAAGAAGTAATCGGTAGAGTAGTTAATGAATTTAATGAAGCGATTTATGATGAAGGCGAAAAAGCCGTAATAAGTCTTGGTATCGTTGGCATTCCATCAGAAGGAATCGTTAATATAGGAAGGCTTCATTATAGGACAAGTTACGGACAAAATGTCCTTCAACATTCTATAGAGGTTGCTTTAATAGCAGGGACACTTGCTGCTGAGCTAGGCTGTGATGTGGCATTGGCTAAACGAGCAGGTCTTATGCATGATCTTGGTAAAGGTTCGGCTATTGACGGTGATTCAAGCCATACAGAAGCGGGATACGAATTAGCTAAAAAAATGGGTGAAAGCGATGGCGTTTTAAATGCTATCTTAAGTCATCACGGTGATGTTGAGCCAAATTGTTTGGAGTCAATAATTGTACAGATTGCTGATGCAATCAGCGCTTCAAGACCCGGTGCAAGACGTGAGAGTATCGAAAGTTATATTAAACGACTAGAAAACCTTGAATTAATTGCGGAAAGTTTTGAAGGAGTTGAAAAAGCTTTTGCAATACAGGCTGGGAGGGAAGTACGTGTTATTTTAAATAACACAACTACTACCGATACCGATGCAGGTAATGTTGCAAAAGAAGTTGCAAAAAGGATTGAATCCGAATTGAGGTATCCTGGTAAAATAAAGGTTACCGTGATAAGAGAATCAAGATTTATAGAATATGCAAGATAATATATTTTAACCACAGAATAATCAAAATTATTCTGTGGTGTTATTTTTTTTAGGGGAGTTATTCTGGAAGCATTAAATATTATTATGCTAGGAGATATTATCGGCACGCCTGGCATAAATGAAATAATGATTAAACTAAATGGATTTAAAAAAAAAGAAAAAGTTAATCTTGTTATCGCCAATGGTGAAAATGCATGTGATGGGTTTGGGATTACTGCTTTAAATATCAAATCGATAAAAGAAGCTGGTGTTGATGTCATTACAAGCGGTAATCATATCTGGTCTAAAGAAGATGCAGATGAATTATTATCCAATTACGATTATTTATTAAGACCGGCAAATTATCCCAGGGCTAGCGGCAAAGGATATTGGATCGGAGAAATAAACGGCATTAATACCGCAGTTGTAAACTTGCTCGGCAGATACCAGTTGGCTGTTATAGACTGTCCTTTTCAAACGTTAAACAAACTTTTAAAAACTGAACTTAAAAATTGTCAGATAGTCATAGTTGATTTTCATGCAGAGAACCCGGCAGAAAAAAAAGCTCTTGCCTATGAATTCGACGGTAAGATAAGTCTTTTGGCTGGTACTCATACTCATGTTCAGACGGCTGACGAAATGATTCTTCCAAATGGAAGTGGTTTTATTACAGATATTGGTTTATGTGGAAGTATCGATAGTATAATAGGCATGAAAAAAGAGGAAGTTATTGAAAAAATGGTCAATCAGTATGTTGTCCCTTACGAGCCGTCTACCGAAAATACTAAAATGCAAGGCATCATTGCTTCTATAGATATAAAAACAAAGAAAACAATAAACATAAAAAGAATAAGTATTTAACAAGTATATTACTATGCTAAGTACTTTAAAATATCTTCTTTTGTATCAAAAAGTTTAAGCTGCAATATTTAAGTATAAATTCTTTATTTTTAATATTTTATAAAAAAATATGGCATTGTTTGGTTTTAATTATTATAATTGTTATCAGGTAGCGGTATGATAGATGAAAAGCAATGTTTTGATTGTTTTGATAAGATAGCAATACCTATGGTATTTTATTTTATGGATAATTCGATAAAATATATAAATACTGCCTTTGAAAGCATGACAGGTTATAGGAAAGAAGATATTATTTCATTAAAGCCTCCTTATCCATGGATGATTAACGACGATACAGTGGACAACAGTATTTTTTTAAAACTTGAAAGATTGTATAAAAAGGCGAACGGCGATAAAATATGGGTCGAATTATCAAGATCAGAATCTCGTGATAAAAATGGTAATGATATTATAATTGAAAATTGGTTTGATATATCTAAAAGAAAATCTAAGGAAGAATCGTTGCAGAGTTATCAGGATCAATTGAGAGTACTTGATAGCCATCTTGAATTTATAAAAGAAACAGAAAGAAAAAAAATAGCCAAAGAGGTTCATGATGAATTAGGGCAGATAATGACAGTATTAAAAATGGATATTTACTGGATACTAAAAAGGATACCGCAGGAAAACGAAGAATTGATCGAAAAAACCAGATCAACGATAAGTCTTATTGATTCGGCGATAAAATCTATACAAAGGATTTCTACAGAATTACGGCCAAGAATTCTCGATGATTTCGGTCTTGTAGAAGCCATAAATTACCAGATTAAGCAATTTATTGAACTTTCGAATATCAACTGTGAAATAATTAGAATGCCAGAAAATATAAATTTAGATCAAGAATCCAGTATTGCATTTTATAGAATCCTTCAAGAGATAATGACAAACATAATAAGACATTCCAATGCAAATAAAGTAACGATAGATTTTGAGATTAGAAAGAAAAGATTGTATATGGCTATTAAAGATAATGGGAAAGGGATAAGTCAGGGAGTATTAAAAGATCCTAAGTCGCTGGGGATTATAGGCATAAAAGAAAGAGTGAAATATCTGAATGGAAGATTTAAAATAGAAAGTGGATCAGGTGGTACTGAAGTAAATATTGATATACCTCTTAAAGATTTTTAAGGAGGGTGAATAACAATGATTAATCTAGTAATTGTTGACGATCATCCGATTGTCCGTAAAGGTATAAAACAATTATTTGATGAAGCCAGTGATATAAATGTTGTTTTTGAGGCATCTAATGGGCAGGAAATTTTTAAAATAATTAAAGAAAGAAGCGTTGATATGATATTACTGGATATTTCTATGCCAGGTAAAAGTGGACTTGAAATATTAAAGCAATTAAAGGTTGAATATCCTGATCTTTTAGTATTAATTCTTAGTATGTATCCTGAGGAGCAGTATGCTATAAGAGCGTTAAAAGCAGGAGCTTCGGGCTATATTACCAAGGAAAGTGCTCCAGAAGAGTTAGTAAATGCTGTACATAAAATTTATAATGGCGGAAGATATGTAAGCACGAGCCTGGCCGAAAAACTTGTAAGTAAATTTAATGAAAACAAGGATATACTTCTTCATGAAAAATTATCAGATAGGGAATTCCAGGTAATGTGCATGATAGCCTCTGGTAAATCGGTTACAAATATAGCGCATGAGCTTTTTTTAAGCATCAAAACAGTAAGTACCTATAGGACTCGAATATTAAAAAAAATGAATTTTAACAGTAATTCAGATATAACCAGATATGCCATGGAAAATCATTTGACATAAATTATTAAAAGTATTCGATTCTGTCCGCCGGGTACTCAATCAAATGTATATTTATGATGTCATAATAATTGTTGCTTTTATTTTTGATTGAGTACCCGGCGGATGGGAATAAGTTATTTTTTACTCTTTTCAAGATTATTTTTTATTAATTTATCTATAGTTTTATCCTTCTTATATTTTTCTATTGCCGCATTGAATTTTGGTAGATATTTTAAATATTTGGATTTTTTTGAAAAAGCAATATATAAGTTTGGTTCGCTGACATAATTTTTTGAATAAACAATTTTATCTTGAAATTTTAATTTATTGATCTGTATTATTCCTGGATACAAAGCAAAAATCATATAATCTGCTCTTCCCGAATCCAGAATTTGAAGACATTGCTCTACTTTTTCGGTCCGAGACATTTGCAGTTTATCTTTAATGAATTTATCAAAATCCTCTCCCCAGCTGTCTCCCAGAGTTGTGACACCTTTTTTACCGATCAAATCATCCCATTTATTGAAATTAATAGGAGAGTTTTTTTTATAAAACACTGCAACCGGATCAGTCATAAAAGCCACGGTATAATCCAGAAATTTGGCTCTTTCTTCAGTTAAATAAATACCGCTGATTATATCAATATTACCATTTTTGCCACTTTCTATTACGCGTGACCAGGGACCTGCATACTTTGATTCGCATTTTATACCAAGATCTTTAAAAATTAATTTAGCAAGATCGGGCCCAATACCAACAATCTGATCATTTTCGTTCCACATGACCGGAGGATATTCTGGATGAGCCGATATAATTGCTATATCCGTAGAAGCCGGCGTATTAAAATAATTTTTAACATCAACCGTTTGATTTTTTTTTCCGCTTAAGCTAAATAATAAGGAAGTAATAATTAATAATAGAAATAAACATTTCTTCATATTTTTTCTCCCGATTTATTTTAATCAACAAGTAATTATAGTATATTTTTTAAAGAAGTAAAGCAAAATATATATTTTTTATATTTTTTAAATTATTATTTTATAATTATACTTTTTTTTGTAAATCTTATTCTTTTTTTATGTATAGCATTATTTTTATAAATAATAAGCTAAAGTTATTGATTTTTAATCAAAAGTTATTTTTTACAATCGCTAAAATATGTTATTAATAAAAAATATAAGATTTAATTTAAATAAGAGTTATTATTAATGCCTTTTATAATTAGAATAATCACAGATTCTTTTTCTATTTCAATAATTTTATCAATCTCAATTTATAATGCACTGGTTTATTTAGGCAGAAGAAGATACGAACACAACCTTTATAATTTGTATTTTTCATTGTTTATCTTTAGCATTGCATTATTTATATTCTTTGATAATTCATTGATCACTTTGATTTTAGATGAAAAAGTGCTGCCTTATATTATAGTACCTGCAATTTATCTTAGTCTTTTTTTTGAAAATTTATTTTTTACTAAATTTTTATCGGCTATTATAAAAATTCCAAATAAGACCAATAGAATATTTTATATCTTTTATGCATTATTTTTTGTTAATTTCCTTGTTACTTTTACCAGTTTTATATATGGCTATCAATGGTTTAGCAGTAGCCTAGAAAACAATTGTTTTATTTTTTATATAATTTTAAAAATATTATTAACTTCAATTTTTATTTATTATTCATTTAAAAACAATATATTAAAAGATAAAACTTCTCTGATAATCTTAAGTGGTACTCTTATAATTATTTTATATATAATTTTTATAAAATTAATGCTTATATTTAATATAAATTTCTTTCTAAGGAATAATTATATCTTTGTCGGATTGACAGCTATGATTTTTGCTTATGCTTTGTCTAAAAGATTTAATAATGAATTTAAAGAACTTGTGGAGCTTAAAAACGCTTTGGAAGAAAAGGTCAGGGAAAGAACGCGGGAACTTCTTGAAGCAAAAGAAAAAATCGAGAAACAAAGCGAGTTAAAATCCAATTTTTTTATAAACCTATCGCATGAGATTAAAACTCCATTAACACTGATTGATAATTATTTTAATAAGCACATTGAAGAAATCGGAGAATCTGATGCGATAAAGATTGTAAAATCTAATATCAATAAATTAAAAAAGGACATAATAAATATTTTTGATATAGAAAAAATAAACAAAGGCAAAGTGCTTTATTTTCATGATAAAACAATAAATGCGTCATTGTTTATTGAAAAACAATTAATAATGTTTAAAGAAATTGCGGAAGAAAAAAAAATTAAAATTTCAAGCAGTCTTGCAGATAATATATTTATAAAAATTGATCCATATGCACTGGACAGGATCATAAATAATCTGCTTGATAATGCAATAAAGTATACAGATGAAAATGGGGAAATTAAAATAATTTTGAAAAAAAACAATGATAATATAGAGTTTGTTGTTGAAGATAATGGTTGCGGTATTCCAGATGAATTTAAAGAATATATATTCGATCCATATTATCAAATAACAAGTAAAAAAAGCAATCTACAAGGGATAGGTATGGGACTCGCAATTGTTAAATCAATAATCGATGAGTTAAATGGTGAAATTTATCTGGAAAGCTCGGTTGGTAAAGGCACAAAAATAACAATAAAACTTAATGATAATATCAATTATTTGGACAGCGAAGTAATTGATAGTTTTAATTACTACAAACCAACAGCTATTGATGAAAAAACTATACAGATTAATGAAGAATTTATGAATAGCAAGAAGACTATTTTAATTGTTGAAGACAACATTCAAATGTTAAATTATCTTTACTCAGTGTTAAAGACAGATTTAAACATTTATTATTCTAAAAATGGTAAGGAAGCGTTGCAAAAGTTAAACTGGATACCCAAACCGGACATAATATTATCTGATATAATGATGGATGAAATGGATGGTTATGAATTTTATGATAATATTAAGAATATAGAAAATTTCAAGGATATTCCATTTTTATTCTTAACTGCTAAAACCGAAGAAAATGAAAAAATAGCAGGATTAACAAAGGGAGCTATTGATTATATAACAAAGCCTTTTAATATTGATGAGCTTAAAGCTAAAATAAATTCTATTCTTGCAAATAGAGGGTTATTTAAAGAGTCGAATACAATTGAATTTAAGAATAAACTTTCAAATTTCCTTGATAAGGATGAAAATAAAAATAAAATTTATGAAACAATGTTGAAATATAATATAAATAATATTGAATTAAAAATTATAGAATTGCTTATGGATGGTGCAGAATATAAAGAAATCTCGGATGCAGTTGATGTTTCGCTTAGTAGCATAAAAAGGCGGATTCATGAAATTTATAAAAAACTTGGAATACAAAATAAAATAGAATTGATTAAACTATTTAAAAAAAATACTTAAAGCTACTACAAAGATATTATTTATTAATTTTTATAGAAGATTGGAAGTTTAATGAAAAGATTTATTGGTTATATTATATTTTTAGTTTTTTCTTTTGTGTCAATAAAAACATATCCGGAAGAGCGTAAAAATTCAAAAACTATACCGCCATACAGCAATCTTTTTTTAAATGATATTTCAAAAAGCAGGGTGGCCTACATAAAAGAAGGCGGATTGGAAATCAAAGATCTAAAAACCAATGAGACAAAGCGGCTCACGAAAGGTTATATGGATTCGGCTCCATCATGGTCACCATCTCTTGATAAAATTGTCTTTATAAGAATCATTCGTTATTCTTCAATGCCTGAATTCTGGAAAACATCGATCTGTATTATAAATTCTGATGGATCTGGTTTTAAGATATTAACAGAGGGTAATTATTTAGATTATGCACCGACATGGACGAGAGACGGGACAAATAAAATAGTATTTACCAGATATTACAAAAAATATGAAAAGGCATCGATATTTTTTACAACAATCAACGCTAGTCCCGGAGATGAAGTTTTAATAAGTGATAAATTAAATAGTGAAATAGCATATTCATGTCTTAAAGATGGAAGGATATTAATAGGAAGCACTAGGGATTTTCCAAAAGGTAAATATTATTTATTTACGCCTAACCCGGGCAGTACAGGAAAATACGAAAATTTGAATATAGATGTTGAATTAAAAGGATATGTGAAAAATATCTCCATAAGCCCAGATGAAACAAAAATATTAGGACAATATAACGAAGGATGGAGCTACTTTAATTTCAGATTTTTTGGTTTTTATCTTGCAGATATAGATATAAAGACTCTTAAAATTTCAAATATAAAAAAAATTTATGACAGTGCTACTTATATATATAATCCTGTCTGGACAAATAAGGCAGATTATGTATTATTTTTTGAATATAATCAATTTAATGATAAAAACAGTATTTTACTTTTTTCATACAGTGATGGCTTTTACAGCAAACTGCACTACGATGACAGTAATTATGAATATCCATGCTTTGAATCAATACCTAGGTAAATCATTGAGTTTTTATATATTCTTATATTTATACCTTCGATATTTTAAATACTTACTGTTTTAATTTTTATTTATCCATTATGGATTGAAATTTATCGGAAGAATAATAAATATAAAAAGGCTATCTTTAAAAGTCATTTTTTAATCACCGAAATAAATCATGTTTATGATTTATTCTATTTTTTGGTATTTAAAATTTATCTTATGGTCTTTCATTAATTGGTACATATTTAGCCAGATCAACGCCAGTATAAATTTGTCTTGGTCTACCGATTTTGAAGGGAGTAGAGTCATGCATCTCTTTCCATTGAGCTATCCAGCCAGGAAGCCTTCCTATTGCAAACATGACAGTAAACATGTCCGTCGGAATTCCTATCGCTCTATAAATTATTCCGCTGTAAAAATCGACGTTTGGATATAAATGTCGCTCAATGAAATATTCATCGGCAAGAGCATGATATTCAAGCTCCATTGCAATATCTAAAAGTGGATCGGTAATTTTTAATTTGTCAAATAATTTTTTGCATTCATCCTTAAGTATTTTTGCCCTTGGATCGTAGGTTTTATACACTCTATGTCCAAAACCCATCAATCTGATAGGATTATTTTTATCTTTAACTTTTTCCATATAATCTTTTACTCGAAGTTTATTCTTTGCAATATCATCAAGCATTTCGATAACACCCTGATTAGCTCCTCCATGCAAAGGTCCCCATAGAGCACAGATACCGGCACAAATTGAAGAGTAAAGGTTTACCTTGCTGCTTCCAACAAGTCTTACAGTAGATGTACTACAGTTTTGCTCGTGATCCTCATGAATTATTAAAAGTTTGTTTAATAATTCTGCAATATAAACATCAGGTACATATTCTTTAGTATAACTATTAAACATCATGTTTAAAAAATTATTGCAGTACAATAAATTTGGATCAGGATAAACAAATGGCTCGCCTATTGATTTTTTATATGAAAATGCCGCGATTGTCCTTATTTTAGAAATAAGCCTGCATATTGTAAGATCTATGGCTTGATTTGCTTCATCAGGATCAACAGGGAAATCATGAGGATAAAAAATCGAGAGAGTGTTTACCATTGATGACAATATAGCCATAGGATGAGAATTTGGCGGATAACTCCTTAAAAAATTAAGCATATCCTCATGAAGCATCGCATTTTCAGTCAACTTTTTAGAAAACGCCGCCAATTCGTTTTTATTAGGAAGTTTGCCATATATGAGAAGATATGCGGTCTCAATGAAAGTCGATTTTTCGCATAATTCTTCAATAGGTATGCCCCTATATCTTAAAATGCCTTTTTCACCATCAATGAATGTTATTTTGCTAAAACATGAACCGGTATTTTGATAACCAGGATCAATAGTGATAAAACCGGATTCTTTCCTTAAATTGGTAATATCGATTGCTTTTTCGTTCATTGTCCCTATAACAACAGGAAGCTTGAAAATCTTATTCTCTATCTTTAATTCTGCATGATCCATTTTATATCCTTGATTTTTATAATTTTTTTATCAATCGATTAAATCAATTAATATGGAAGATCCAGCTTTTACATAATCTCTTTCATTGACTTTTATATTATACTTACCTTTGATTTTTAAAAAAAGATCGCATTGGGAACCCATCCTAATCATACCAAATTTATAGCCTTTTAAAACTTTTTGTCCTGGTTTTAATTTTTCATTTTTTATATTATCAACCCAGGTGCTTGCGATCTGGACTACGGCACCATCGATTCTTTTATTTTTTATTGTAAGGGTATTTCTTTCATTTTCGTATATATATTCAGCTTTTTCTGAATAAGGCTTTATGTTGAATATAAGATTTAAAAAAGCAACCATCATCGATTTATTTTGTTTAACGCTACGATAAATATTTTTTTTAATAATCCCGCTAAATGGGATCCTGTTATAATGCACACTGAATGGAGTCATGAAAATACCGATAACAAGATTGTATTTTGTTTTGGGATCATCCATAAGCTCTTTAAGAAAAATTTTTTTGCCTTTTTTAATCGAAATTGGAACTTCTCCCTTGCTGGTGATTTTTTTTATATATAAGACATATCCATCCGCAGGAGAAACAATATTGTTGCCTTCTGGTATTTTTCTCTTTGGGTCTCTAAAAAAAAACCAGAATCTATAAACAAAAAAAATCGGTATTAATGATAAAAACAGACAAATCCAAAATAATAGATGGATATTTAAAATTTTAGCGTATAGTGGCATTCCTGCAAACATGTTTTTAATCAAACCTTAAGAAAAAATTTATAAACTTGCGAGTAAATTTATCTTTAAAAAAAATACTTAAAATTTTTAATGGTATCCAGAATAAAATAATCATATAAACAAGCAAAAATATTAAAGAGCTATATTTAAAATCAATAAAAAATTGCTTAACTTTCATTGCCGTTATTCAACAATCCTTGTAATTTTTCTATAAAAAATAAGCGATAATCCGAAGAATACTGCACCGAATCCAAGCAATGCCAGTACATTTATCAAGATCTGCTTTGTGCTGTATTCTCTAACAAAAATATTTATATATCCATCTAAAGCCCAACCTTGAGGTACTAATAAACTTAAATTTTGCATGAAAGAAGGCATGACAAATCTTGGTACCATTATACCGCCTATAATGGTCATAACAATCATCAATAAAGCAGAAAATGCTGCGGCAAACATCATTGTCCTGCATGTTGTAGCAAGAAGGAGACCGAAACTTATTGCGGCAAACGAAAGACTTATTGTAATTAGTATGACGCCGGTTATATTATGGATCACCAGTCCGTTTGTGCCAAATAGCGGTAGTATAAAAACTCCAATCGAAAACATGACGACTGCCTGGATCATATTTACCAAAAAGAAAGGAATGAATTTCCCAAGTATAATTTCGATCGATGTAGCTGGTGAAATTTTAATTCTTGTAAATACACCCGTTTGTCTTTCTGATAAGAAATTGATTGTTATAATTTGTACTATCCAAAATAAAGCGAATATCGTCCAGCCAGGTACATTCTGCTGTACCGAATTTGGAAAAATCGTAGACTCATTCTGCGGGATGTAATAAAGCTCAGTTACCATTAATCCTAGGTTGTTTTTTTTAATTGAAGAAAAGTCTTTTTCTCTTGCATCAGTTTTACCGGAACTTATCTCATCAATTTGCCTCTGAAGTTCTCTGATATTGTTTTCTAGTTCGTTTATACTTGTATTTGCAAGTTTATTGAAAATTTCTTTAACATTATCTTCAGTTTGCATTTTGTTTATCTCGACAAGTTCATTTTTTAATTCTTTTCTTTTATCCATTGAGGCTTTTAAAAGTTTTTTTAATTCATCGAGTCTCTCTGCTTTAATTTCGTTAAAAACATTTATCGTGATTTCACCAATGCTCTGTATTATTGAAACATGAACAAGTGTTTGTACGGCATTTGTAATATTTGCGGCAAATTCATGAGGTAGCACAGGATCAACATATATTATTATTTCAGAAGATTTTTTAAAATTAAGAGCATCGGTTGCATCTTCAGGTATATAAACTACAAGCTTGTATTTGCCGTTCGCAAGCTCCTTTTTTGCTCTATTAAGATCCAGAGGTACACCTTTTAAAGAGGTAATTGTTTTGAAATATCCGGTATCGTTTATGCCATCGATTATTTTATTGCCAACATCACCTTTATCTTTGTTAATTACAAGGATTTCGAGCTTCTCGTTTTTTTTAGCAGAGGCAAAAACTCCCTGCATGGATATAGATAAGATAAAAATAAAACATGCTGGTAGTATAAACAAGAGAATTAACCCAGCAGGGTCACGGAGCAGTAAAGTCAATTCTTTTATAATAATAGCAAATAATCTTCGCATTTTATATTGCCTCTTCAACTATATCTCTTAAATGTTTCCCGGTAATATCAAGAAACAAACTTTCAAGATTTGGTTCGGTCATATTTAGTAAAGAAATTTTAACTTTATTCTTTTTTGATATTTCTTCAATCTTTTCGATTACTTTAAATAAGTCTTCTTTGTTAAAAACAGAAAGCTCAAGTTCGTTTTCGGTTATTTTAAAGTCGGATATTTTTTTATATTTTAAAAGTTCATCGTAGTATCTATTGTTGTATCTTGAATTTATTTTATATCTGATTTTATTAAACCCGTATTTTTTTATAAGCTCCTTTGGATTGCCTTCGATTACGATCCTCCCATGATCTATGATGGCAACAACATCGCATAATTTTGTAGCCTCATCCATATAATGAGTCGTGTATAATATTGTTGTGCCTTCTTTTTTAAGATTTAATACAGCTTCATAGATACAGTTTCTTGACTGCGGATCAATGCCGACTGTAGGTTCGTCCATGAGGATCAATTTGGGGGCATTTATCAACCCCACAGCAAGATTAAGACGTCTCATCATCCCTGTTGAAAAATTTTTTACCAGATTGTTTTTTCTTGCTGACAAACCGACTAAAGACAATAAGCTGTCGATTTTTTCTTTAAGCTCTCTCCCCTTTAGGTTATACATCTTGCCAAAAAATTCGAGATTTTCATTTGCTGTCATCCTTTGAAAAAGAGCAAGATCCTGAGGTACATAACCGATTAAATTTTTTATTTTCTTTGAAGATAATTCTTCTCCAAAAATAATTTCTCCACTGGATGGTTTAATTAAACCAGTAAGCATCGACAGCGTTGTTGTTTTCCCAGCTCCGTTGGGACCCAGTAATCCAAATATTGTGCCTTTTGGTATTGTAATGTTTAAATTGTCAACGGCATTGCTTACCGTCCCTTTATATTTTTTGCAGAGGTTAACAGTTTTTATGATACCTCTTTTTTTGTTTTCTGCTTTATTTGTTTTTTTTGTAATCAAATCATGTAAAGAAGATTTATAAAAAGTTGCCAGTGCACATTCTCTGTACCTTACCAGTGAGTTATACCTTATCGACAGACGGTTTAGCAGTGTTTTAATTGTATTAAAATCCTTGTAAGGTACTTCGTCAGGGATACTGTTTATCAATTCATCCGGATCGAGTTTGTGTTTTTTTGCCTGATCGAGTATTCCAAACATCGTATTCCTTTCATCAAAAAGTACTTTTGGACGCGTTATACCGATAAAAGTCCAGTAAATAAAAATGCTAATGATATTTCTTTTAGACCATTTAACTATATGAGGTATAGGCTTTAATTTGGTAAAACTCGAGTTAACCATTTGATCAATAGCAAATATTCGTTTGTGATACAATTTGTTATTTGCAATAACACCAAGGTTTTTATAAATTTTTTCTAACGCTTCATTCTCAAGATAAAAAGCAACGAACATATTGCCGTTTGGAGAAGTAACCCTGTATGCTTCATTAATAATTTTTGAAATTAAAGCTTCATCTTCGATATAATCAACAACGCCAGAAGAAATAATTACTGTCTTATAACTATTATTTTTAAAAGGAAGTTTTTTTGCATCTGCTTTGATGATTTTTATATTATTTCTTTTTTTTGCATGAGATATCATGTTATCATTAAGATCAATGCCATCTACGATAAAACCTTTTTTAATAAGATACTTCATGAGTACTCCCTGGCCGGCTCCAATTACCAGTACGGGACTTGTTATTTGAGAGTAAATCTTTGATATTGTTTCACTGCCCATGTGACGCTCTTCCATATGTTCCCAGATAGGCGCCCATGTGTTCCACCATTTGGCGATTTCATTCATAATAAATATTATCTCTTTAGCATTATTAAAATAAATTAAAATTGACAAAAACAAGAAAATATTTTACTTATACCAAGATTAATAGGTATAGTATAAATTTTGTTTTTTTTCAATCAATTTATACTTAAAAGTATTCTGTTTGTCTATAAAACACTTAATTATTTTAATAATGCTTTGTTTTTAAAACAAGTTTATATTTTCATAATTGAGTGATCGGATGGATGGGGATATATTTTAATCTATAATTTAAATAATAGGATATTATATTTTGAAAATCAAGTTAATTTATCCAAAATGGCCAAAATTAAAAGAGCAAACCGAATTCAATCTTCCTCCTCATGGTCCTGTAAACTTTGCCGCAACCATACCGGCAGGTATTGAAATAGAATTTATAGATGAAAACGTTGAGAAAAATCCTAATTTAGATCTTGACTGTGATCTTGTATGCATATCTATGATGCTTACATGTCAGACGCCAAGAGGCTATGAAATAGCCGATGATTATCGTAAAAAGGGCAAAAAGGTAATTTTTGGTGGTATAGCCGTGATGCTTCATGCAGAAGAGGCAAAAAAACATGCGGACAGTGTTTTCCTTGGTGAAGCAGAAACCAGATTTGCTCAGGTTATCGATGATTTTAAAATGAATAGATTAAAGCCCGTTTATGATTATATGAATGATTATCCTCCTGCAGAAAGTATAGTCTGTGCAAACAGGAGTATTTTAAACTATAATAATTACCTTTACCGTGGTGTAAAAATGGTTGACCTTGTTCATGCTTCGAGAGGATGCAGATTTAATTGTTTCCCATGCTGTACAGGGTATCTTGGAGGCAAAAAATTCAGACCGAGAATAATAGATAATGTTGTAAAAGAAATTGCATCCATTGACAATGATAAACTCTTTATTGTTGATAATTCTCTTGCTCAGGATAAGCAGTGGGAAATTGATCTTTTTAAGGCGATTGCACCTTTAAAGAAAAAATGGTGTTGTCATCCTATTGAAGATGATGATGAAGTCTTAAAATATGCTCAAAAAGCTGGAGCATGGTATGTTTATCAAGCTATTTTTGATACTTCAGATTATATACGAAACAGGATCAAAAGGTACAAGGATTACGGCATTGGAGTTGAAGGCACAATAATACTCGGTACAGACGATCAGGATGAAGATTATATAAAAAAACTTGTGGATTTTCTTTTGGAAATAAATCTTGATCTTGCAGAATTCACAATCCTAACGCCTTTCCCTCATTCACCGATTTATCATAAATTACAGGAAGAAAATAGAATTCTTCATTATAACTGGGTTGACTACAATGCGGGCAAGGTTGTTTTTAAACCTAAAAAAATGACTCCTGAGAGCTTGCAAAAAATGTATTCTTACGCATGGGATACATTCTACAAAGACGAGCCGCAGAGAGTTAAAATGGCAAAATTATTCAAAATGCTTAATAACTAAAAAAAGGAGTTTATAAATGACTGATTTTGAAAATGAATTAAGGGATAAATTGATTAAGCAGTTAAATTTACATGATATTGATCCCGCTACGATAACAAGAGATACTTTATTTTTTGGAGATCAAGGATTGGGTTTAGATTCGATCGATGCTCTTGAAATCGATTATATGGTAGAAAAAGAATATGGTATTAAAATTTTAGCAAGCGAGAGAAACGAGTCCACATTTGCTAATTTTGGTACTTTTGCTGATTTTATAATCAAAAATCAAAACAGGGACAAGGACTCTATAGCACAATCAAAAGGGCAGTCATCCTGAAATTGCTAAAAATAAATATATAAAAAGCCAAAATCAGTAATTTTCATTATTTATAATTGCGTTCTCTGTTTTAGAGTGATATTATTAATAAAATTTGTTTTTTTAAGTTACTAATTTTTTTATTTCCAAAAGCTGATTGAGTGCAAATTTTATTATAGACATTATAAAAAAGGAGTGCCTTATGGTTATTTACGATCAGATTCAAAAATTTGATAAAAAGTATAAAGTTGTTTTTTATACAACCGATAAGTCGGGTAAATTAAAGGCTCAATATGATACACCAAATTTTGCAGGCAAAGAAAAATTAGCTGAAGATATGTATATGACAAAATTTTATGAAATCAGAAGGATGAAAAAAGAGGTACTCGAGGGTAAAATTAGCCCGATAAAGCTGTTGATTGACTTAAACAATATGAGTGTCGAAGACATTGCATCAAGGTTAAAAATTTCCAGAGGCAAGGCAAAAAGTCATCTAACAATTAAGGGATTTAAAAAAATCACAATAGAATTACTCGAGAAATATGCAATGATTTTCGATATACCTATTTCGGAGTTTTTTCAGTTTATTACATTGAAAAAAAATATGGATGTCAATTTTAAGAATTATCAAAACAAATTATTTTGTGAACTGGAATTCACAACAAAAAAGAAATAAGGATTAATTTATGGATAAAATACTAATTAAAAACTATAAACATAAAGTTGCATCACATTGTGAATCAGGAAGCTTAAGAAATCTGCTAAATTTCGAAGGCTTGAATATTAGTGAGCCTATGATTTTTGGTATAGGTACCGGTTTGGTTTTTGCATACTTAAAGAATGCAAAAGGTGTAAGTGGATTTCCGATGACTGCAATCCGTTTTCCCATGGGAACTATTGTAAAAAACGTATCAAAACTTCTTGGTATTAAAACATTCTTCAAAATGTATAAAACAACCAACGAAGCAATAAAGATGCTGGATGATTTACTGGCTAAAGGCAAGCCTGTAGCTGCCTGCGTTGACATGTTTTACATGAAATATCTTCCTCCTTTTATGCAGATACATGTACCTCTCCATTTTATAGTAATTTTCGGGAAAGAGGGAGATGATTATATAGTTTCAGATCCTTATTCTCCGCAAGTAGCAAAATTAAACATCGAATACTTAAAGTCCGCCTGGCAGACAAATGCGATGTTTTCAAGTAATAATCTCGTTGTTTATATTGAAGATTGTCCTAAAGAAGTAAATTTAAAACCAGCTATAATTCAAGGACTAAAAAGCGCATGCAGGACAATGGTACTGCCGCCTATAGTTAAATCCATGTTTCCGATGTTTGGCATTGAAGGTATAAAAATGTTTGCCAGAGAAATGACAAAGTGGGTTAAAAAATATAGAGGCGTACAACTGAGGGAAGGCATTATGTTTTCTCCTACTATTCTTGAAGAGCAGGGCACAGGCGGAGGTGCGTTTAGAATGCTCTTTGCGGCATTCTTGCAGGAGTCAGCAGAAATCTTTAACTCAGATCCATTGAGGGACATAGCTCGTAAAATGGTCGAAAACGGAGAGAAATGGAGAGATGCTTCAAGAGAATTAATAAAAATTGGCAAACCGATACCGTTAGAAAATGATAAGTATCCGGCATGGTTTGAAAAGAATGGCAAAAAACTCGAAGAATCATTAATCGAGGCAAGCAAGCTGTTCATTGACAGGGCGATCGTTGAAGAAAGAATTTTTACCGAACTTAAAAAGATAATACCGACTCTAATATAAAACACAGTTTTTTAAGCCCTGTTTTTTGCTAGGATATCTAATGATTGAAATAGGTACAAAATTAAAAAATACCGTTATAGATTTTTATGCTAAGTCTTGTACTATTAAGGATGAAATAGCTTCAATTAAATTATCAGATGATAAATGGTCTTTAAAGGAAATCATCGGACATCTTGTTGATTCTGCGAGCAACAACCATCAAAGGTTTGTAAGATTGCAAATAGAATCAAATCTTAAATTTCCATCATACCATTACAGCTGGATCGATATTGAAAAATACAATTTGATGAATTATAACGATTTAATCAATTTATGGAAATATTTTAGAGTGCGTCCCAAAATAGTTGAATAATATGATTTATTAATGTATAATTTCT
>CAZHHK010000050.1:0-21632 GCA_964531405.1 uncultured Spirochaetales bacterium
AGGAGAAATTATACATTAATAAATCATATTATTCAACTATTTTGGGACGCACTCTAAGTAAGTTGAATAAAGCGAAATTTAGTATATAATTAAATAAGCTTTGAATGTCAATATAATTTCATATTTCATACTTTTTTTGGCTTTTTTAAAAATCCGTTAATTATACAAAACAAATCTTCGATATTGTATGTTTTAACTAAATATCCTGCTGGATTAGTCTTCTTATCACACCGGATAAGGTTATATCCATTATTATAATAGCTACAGTAACAGATTTTATATACTTAATTGCTTCTTCACCTGTTGACGCTATTTTTTTGGTTTATTCCTCTTATTATATTTCGTTGATTTAGGGGCTAGAAGGCTAAAATGTCTGTTTATTTATAAAATTTATTTATATTTCCTCTTGACAAAACAATATAATTCGATATAATTATATCGATAAATATTTATCGATATAATTATATCGATAAAGGTAATCTGGAGATAACTAATGCAAATAAAATCAAATGAAGGCAAGACGATAATACCTATCCCTAGTTTAAGAAGACTGCCGTTATACCATCAATACTTGAAAGAAAAGATAAAAAACGGTGTGGAATATGTATCTGCAACTAATATTTCTGATGATCTTGATTTGATTGCCATACAGGTCAGGAAAGATATAGCATATACCGGTATAACAGGTAAACCCAAACTGGGGTACGATACAAAAGAATTATTGAAGGTGATCGAGCATTTTCTCGGCTGGGATGACGTAAAAAAAGCTTTTTTGATCGGAGCCGGTAACCTTGGACTTGCGATTATGGGTTATCCCGGATTTAAAGAGCTCGGACTTGACATTGTTTGCGCGTTTGATATTGATCCGGCAAAAATAGGAAAAGAGTATAACGGAATAAAAATTCTCAATCTTGATAAATTTGAGGATTTAACAAAAAGAATGAAAATTAAAATAGGCATTCTAACCGTACCTCTTGAAGCTGCACAGACAACTGCTGACAGGATGGTAAAAGCAGGCATAAAAGCAATCTGGAATTTCAGCTCGACAAAGCTCGTGGTGCCAGAGGGTATTATAGTGCAAAGCGAAAATCTTGCAACAAGCCTTACTGTACTTTCAAAAAAGCTAAGTATCCAATTAAATAAAGGAGGACAAAATGAATAACAGTCAAACATTATTAAATTTCACAAAAGTACTAAACATAGTGGCTAAATATAATCATGATCCTTCAAAACTCATAACAATCTTACAGGAAGTTCAGGAGGAATACAATTATCTGCCTGAAGAAGTCATGACATTCATAGCTAATTCATTGAATATTTCAGCAGCAAAGGTATTTGGGGTTGCCACTTTTTATTCACATTTTGCATTAAAACCCAAAGGCAAATATGTGATAAGGATTTGCGACGGCACAGCGTGTCACGTAAAAGGATCAAATCCCATACTGGAGGCATTGAGAAAAAAATTAAACCTTGATGAAAAAAACAATACAACTAATGACATGATGTTTACAATTGAAACGGTTTCTTGTCTTGGTGCATGTGGTCTTGCTCCAGTAATTGTAATAAACGATGATGTTTATGGTGAAATGACAATCAACAAAACAGTTGAATTAATCGACAAAATCATAAAAGAGGAGGGAAAATAATATGAACAATGTTATTGATCTGGATAGGATAAAAAAAGAATTCGATGAGGATTTGTCAAAAATAAATAAAAGAATAATAATTTGTGCAGGTACGGCATGTGTTGCAAACGGATCCTTAAAGATAATGGAAGCTCTCGCAAAAAAAATCAAGGAAAAAAATCTCAATGTAACACTCGAGCTTAACAAGGAGTCAAATGATTTATATATTTCAAAAAGCGGATGCCAGGGATTCTGCCAGATGGGACCTCTTGTGACCATCCTGCCTGATAATATACTTTACACAAAGGTAAAGACAGATGATGTGGATGAGATTGTTGAGAAAACAATTATAAACAACACTCCAATCGACAGACTCCTTTATAAAAATCCAAAAACAAAAAATCCATGTCTCAATCAGAATGAAATTGAATTTTATACAAAACAGCACAGATTCGTTTTAAAAAACTGTGGTGTAATCGATCCTGAAGATATTAACGAATACATAAGTACCGGCGGTTATTACGCCCTAAAAAAAGTTATATTCGATTATGATGAAGACAGAGTAATTAAGGAAATAACTGATTCCGGCTTGAAAGGAAGAGGCGGTGGTGGATTTTTAACTGGCAAGAAATGGGAACTTACAAAAAAAGAAAAATCAGCTGTAAAATATATAATTTGTAACGGTGATGAAGGTGATCCCGGTGCTTTCATGGATCGAAGCGTTATGGAGGGTAATCCACACAGTGTGATCGAAGGTATGTGCATAGCCGCGAAAGCAATCGGTGCTTCTTCAGGATATGTTTATGTAAGGACAGAATATCCTCTTGCCGTAAAAAGAATGAAAAAAGCGGTTAATGATGCCAGAAGGGCGGGTATTCTCGGAGAAAATATTTTTAATACAGGTAAATCATTTGACATAAGTGTAATGGAAGGCGCCGGTGCATTTGTATGTGGAGAGGAAACTGCCTTGATTTCTTCCATCGAGGGGGACAGAGGTATGCCGTCTCCAAAACCGCCTTACCCGGCAGCAAGCGGATTATTGAACAAACCGACCCTTATAAACAATGTTGAAACTTTTGCTACGGTGCCACTCATCATAAATATGGGCGCAAAAGAATTTTCAAAAATTGGTGTAGAGAATTCAAAAGGGACAAAAACATTCGCCCTGACAGGTCATGTTGCAAACACGGGGTTAATTGAAGTACCGCTTGGCACAACAATCCGTCATATAGTTGATGAAATTGCCGGCGGGGTAACTGATAACAAAGGCAGAATATCTTTAGATAACTTTAAAGCTGTGCAGATCGGAGGACCATCAGGCGGATGTCTTACAAAAGAGCATCTTGATGTTAATCTCGATTTTGAATCCTTAAAAAAAGTAAATGCAATGATCGGATCCGGCGGTCTTGTCGTAATGAACAACAATACATGCATGGTGCGTATCGCAAAATTTTTTATGCATTTTACACAAAATGAATCATGCGGGAAGTGTGTCCTCTGCAGGGAAGGGACAAAGCAGATGCTTAACATACTTGAAGATATTACCGAAGGCAGGGCTGATGAAAACACCTTACCCCTGCTTGAAGAGCTAGCCCATGCTGTAAAAAAGGGTTCGTTATGCGGTCTTGGCAAGACTGCTCCCAATCCGGTTTTATCCACATTAAAATATTTTAAAGATGAGTACATCGCTCATATAAATCATAAAAAATGTCCTGCCGGAGAATGCAAGGAGCTTATTGATATAACAATAGACGAAAAGCTTTGCAAGGGTTGTACGTTATGCGCAAAAAAATGTCCGGTGCAGGCTATAAGCGGGAAAAAAGGCAAGCCTCATTTTATAGACAAGGATCTTTGTATTAAATGTGGAATATGTATCGATACCTGCAAATTTAAAGCGGTTATTAGGTAAGGAGAATAAAATGAATAACAATAAAACTATTAATATCGACGGAAAAGACATTCCAATAGAAAACGAAAAAAATCTTCTGGAAATTATCAGAAAGGCTGGGATAGATATCCCGACATTCTGCTACCATTCCGAATTAAGCGTTTACGGCGCATGCAGGCTCTGCATGGTTAATATTGAAAACATGGGGTTGCAGCCGTCATGTTCGACTCCTCCCGTTAACGGCATGAAAATAAAAACAAACACCGAAGAAATAAGAAAAATGCGTAAAATAATTCTGGAACTGCTATTGGCAAATGAAGGACACGACTGTACTGTATGCCCTAAAAACGGCAACTGCCAGCTACAGAATCTCGCAAGAAAAATGGGTATAACACAGATCAGATTTAAAAAGAAAACCAAAATTAAACCTATTGACAAATCAACATTCTCTTTGATAAGAGACCCAAATAAATGTGTACTATGCGGAGACTGCGTAAGATTTTGCAGTGAAATACAGGGAATCGGTGCGATTGATTTTGCTTACAGGGGCAAGGACTCTATCGTAATGCCTGCTTTCGGCAAAGATCTTGACAAGGTTGAATGCGTAAATTGCGGGCAGTGCGCCAGGGTTTGTCCAACCGGAGCAATCACAATTAAAGAGAATATTCAGGAAGTATGGAATGAAATCGACAATCCCGAAAAAGTGGTTATTGCCCAGATCGCCCCGGCAGTAAGAATAGCCCTTGGAGAAAAGTTCGGACTCGAGCCAGGACATACAACAACAGGTCATATAGTAGCCGCATTGAAATGTCTTGGTTTTGACAGGGTTTATGATACCTCATTTACTGCTGATCTTACAGTTATCGAGGAGGGCAATGAATTTCTTGAAAGGCTTCAAAATGCAAAAGAAAAGCTACCCCAATTTACTTCATGCTGCCCTGCATGGGTAAAATTTGTTGAACAGTACTACCCGGAATATATAGAAAATCTCTCCACCTGTAAATCACCTCAAGGGATGTTTGGCTCACTCGCAAAAAAGATTTTACCCGACACTTTAAAGACGGATAAAAAAAATATAGTTGTTGTTTCCATAATGCCGTGTACTGCAAAAAAATATGAAGCAAAAAGACCCGAGCTTTACAACGAAAATAATCCCGATGTGGATTATGTAATAACGACTCAGGAACTTGCAAAGATGATCGATCAGGCAGGACTTGATTTTAACAATCTGGCGCCGGAGTCGTTTGATCTGCCGTTCGGATTTAAAACAGGTGCCGGTATAATATTTGGCGCTTCAGGTGGTGTTACAGAAGCCGTTATACGTTATCTTAAAGATAAGGTTGACAATGCAAATTACGACAATTATGAAGTCAATGAAATCAGGAATAATAACGGAATAAAAGAGCTTAATTTAAAATTATCTGGAGGCAAGGTGGTCAGGGTTGCTGCTGTTGCGGGTTTAAACAATGCAAAAAAATTAATACAGGATATTAAAAACAATAAAAAACAGTTTGATTTCATAGAGGTTATGTCTTGTCCTGGGGGCTGTATTGGCGGAGCAGGTCAACCATGTTACAAAGAAGTCGATGTAAGAAAAAAACGGGCAAAAGGTATCTACGAAAACGACAAGATGTCACAAATGCATAAGTCGCAGGAAAATCCTTATATAAATGAACTTTACTCCAAATATTTAAACAATGACCGCCATCTCATCCATTCTTTGCTGCATACACACTACAGCAGTAAAAAGCGGATCATCAATGAAGGTTATAGCATGACTGAAAACAGGGAAACAGCAAAAATAAAAATCGATGTATGTTTTGGAACAAACTGTTTCATAAAAGGTTCTCAAAAAATAATGACTGCAATGATGGAATATATAACAGAAAAAAAAGCAGGCAACCATGTTGATATAAAAGCTTCATTTTGTTTTGAAAATTGCGGTAAAAGTCCAAACATAAAAATCCAGGGAAAGCTTATCGACAATTGTACTATCGATAAGGCTATAAAGGTGCTTGAAGAAGAAATAAAAAAGATTGAAGTACCGAACTAATATCAAAAAAAATAAAGGGGGCATTCCATGAATACCAGAAATAAAAATCAGATTGTTTTTACTCTAACTGCCAAATGCATGGATTGCTATAAATGTCTGAAAATTTGTCCTGTTAAAGCGATAAAAATGGACGCTGGTCAAGCTTATGTGGATGCAGACAGGTGCATCCACTGCGGCACATGCATAAGGGAATGCCCCCAGAATGCCAAAATGTACCGCAATGATATCGAGAAGGTAAAAAAAATTCTTCTTGAGAATGAATTTGTTGCGGCAAGCCTTGCACCTTCATTTGCTTCTTTGTTTGAAGCAAATGAAATAAAAAGACTCGTATCAGCCCTGAGAGAGCTTGGATTTAAATATATAGCAGAGACATCGAATCTTGCATACGATGTGGCAAAAATTACCGAAGAATATTGCAGAAACAATAAAGATAATCCCGTAATCTGCTCATCATGTCCGGCAATCGTAAATTTGATAGAGAAATACCACAAGGAACTGGTCGGATATCTTGCTCCTGTTAGTTCTCCAATGATAGCCCATGCAAGAGCGCTTAAAAATAAATTCGGACAGAATTCCAAAGTAGTTTTTATTGGACCCTGTATAGCTAAAAAGCATGAAGCCGAGAGAGAAGAATACAAAAATTTGGTCGATGCTGTCATAACTTTTGAAGAGTTATTTTCATGGCTTACCGAAGAAAAAATAAATATAACAAATCTTGATGAGAGTGAATTTGATGAGTTGCCAGCCGGTCATTCAAGGATATTTCCTCTGCCCGGAGGCTTATTAAAAACAGGACTGATTACAAACAATCTGCTCGATGTAGATATAATAAACGCCAGCGGGATAACAAGGATAAACGAAATAATAAGCGACCTTAAAATCAATGGGAATATCAGTTTGATAGTCGAGCCATTATTTTGCAGTGAAGGATGCATAAACGGTCCCGGATTAAAATCAGCCGACAATCTTACAATCAGAAGAAAAAAACTTTTTTCTTATTATATTAACAATCCGTCAACAGACAAAGAAAAATACATAAAAATTAATGATCTTAAGGCAGATTATAAATTTAAAAACATAAACAATTTTAAGGACTACAGTGATTCTGAGATAAATGAAATACTAGAAAAAACCGGCAAACCAAATGTAGAAAACCAGTTGAATTGCGGATCATGCGGTTATCCAACTTGCAGGGAAAAAGCAATAGCAGTATTACAGGGTATGGCAGAGCCAGAAATGTGTCTGCCGTATATGCGTCGTACCGCAGAACAAAGAGCAAATAAAATCATAGAAACAAGCCCCAACGCAATAGTAATCCTGAATCAATATTTTAATATTATCAGAGTAAACCACGCATTCAAAAAATTATTCAACTGCAATAATTCCGTAATTGGTAAAAATATTTCCTATTTGCTTGATCAGGCTCCTTTTGAACAGCTACTTTTAAAGGACAAAAATAAAATTGAACTAACAAGATACCATGATAATATCAACAGACACATACACGAAATTTATTACTCTCTGCATGAGGAAAACCAGTTTATCGGAATTTTTGTCGATATAACCAGCACAAAAAACGGACATACAAAACTCAAGAATATCAGGGAACAAACCATAATACAGACACAGGAATTACTTGATCACCAGATTGAGATGGCACAAAAGATAGCAGTCTTTCTGGGAGAAAACTCAGCCATCTCCGAAAAAATAGTTAAAAACATTTTAACACTGACAGGCAATGAAGATGAGCGACAGTAAAAAAATCCCTGCTGAATATATGCACGTTGATGTTGTCTATTCGCAAAACTGCAAGGACAATCAAAGGGTATGTGGAGATTTTATCCTCCAGCACAAAACTCCCGAAGCTTCAACAATAATTCTGGCTGACGGTATAGGCAGTGGCATAAAGGCAAACATATCTGCCACGATGATAACAACTCAGCTTATTAAAATGCTTGAAGAAGGATTTACTTTAAGGGAAGCGGTTGCTAAAATAGTAAGCTACCTTCATAAAGCACGCACCATGGATATACCTTTTGCCGCATTCACCATAGCTAGGATACTCTCTAACGGAATAACAAGTATAATAACCTATGAGTCTCCTCCCCCAGTTTTTATTGAGAATAATATAGGGATCATTGCAAAACAGAATTTTTTTTCTATTAAAAACGAAGTTCTTGGTGAATCAAATTTCAGAATGGATTACAACAAATCTATTATACTGGTTACAGACGGCATAACACAGGCAGGAATGGGAAGAGTTTATCCCATGGGCTGGCAGATTGAGGGATTAAAAAGTTTTATCGATAAAACCCTTTCGCTGCAAGGTAATTCCAATAATATTACCGACATTATAAATGACAGGGCTAAAGCTCTTTGCATGGGCAAAAATGAGGATGATTCAACTGTAGTTAAAATTGCCTGCAGGAAAGGAAAAATTTTGAATATTTTTACAGGACCTCCCGCAGACAAAACAAAGGATGAATTTATTTTTAAAAAATTCATCCAATCGGAAGGACTAAAAATAATTTGCGGATCAACAACCATTGAAATTTTTGCAAGGGTAACAAACAGGGAGATAATCGCAGGTAAAATTTCCGGATCATATGCAGCGCCTCCCAGATACTACTTAAAAGGTATTGATATTGCTACAGAAGGCACCGTTGTATTAAACCAGATTTATAATATCGTGGATGAAAATCAGGAAACATACGACACGGATTCGTGTGTTACCGAACTTGCTGTTTTATTAAACGCATCGGATCTAATAAAATTCTGGATCGGACAAGCTGATAATCCCGGGCATAAAAGAATTCTTTTCAGACAAATGGGACTTCTTCCCCGCAGGAAAATAATTCCATTATTGATGGATAAATTAAAAAAGATGGGGAAACTTGTGATTGCAGAGTATTATTAAATCGGATTGATCACAGTTCGTTAATTATACAAACCAAATCTTCAATATTGTATGGTTTAACTAAATATCCTGCTGGATTAGTCTTCATAGCCTTTTGTCTGATATCCTCTCCGTCATAGCCTGTAGTATAAATAATGTACGGCTTTATATCTGTCGAAAGAATAATTTTTGATGCATCTATACCATTTATCACACCGGATAAGGTTATATCCATTATTATAAAATCAATAGGATTATCTTTCACATATTCAATTGCATCTTCGCCAGTGGCTGTAATTTTTACCACATCAAAACCATACTCTTCTAATTGTTTCTTCAAAAGCAGAGCTGTTAACGTTTCGTCTTCTACTATCATTACTTTTTTCAATAATTAAACCCTCTCTTTATAAATATCTTTATTAAAAACAAGCTTAAAGGTCACACCATTATTTGTTTCATATTCGACCTTCCCCTGCAATTGATTTTCAGCAGTTAGCATTATTGTTTTAATCCCAAGAGTTTTCTGTGATCTAAAATCAAAATCCTTGCTTAGCCCTACTCCATTATCCGAGAATTTAAATTCAACATACTTTTTGTCTTTTATTAAAAAACTAATATTAATCTCCCCTGATCTACCGTCAGAAAAAGCATATTTAAAGGAATTTGTTATTAATTCATTGATAATTAAACCCAGAGGCACGGCAACATCAATAGACATGGACATTTGCTCGACAGATATATTCACCTTCACCTTTTCATGCATTTCCCTATAACTCTGGGTTAAATAATTAACAAGCGTAATTATATACTCCTTGATATCGATCTTAGAAAGATCCTGTGACTTATAAAGCATCTGATGCACCAGAGCCATAGTATGAATCTTATCTGCAATCTCTTT
Source organism: uncultured Spirochaetales bacterium (assembly GCA_964531405.1). Classification (GTDB taxonomy): domain Bacteria; phylum Spirochaetota; class GWE2-31-10; order GWE2-31-10; family JAFGQB01; genus CAZHHK01. Next base: position 9,361 of record CAZHHK010000050.1, read on the forward strand.
GAAAGCCTGTCTACATTCTTTATGCTCGATGGACATTAATTTTAATCCAATCATGGAGTAAATAACATGCATATTATTTTTCGTTCTATGGTAAAGCTCTTTCAAAAGAAGATCTTTCTCTGCAAGAGAAGATTTAATCTGATTTTCTGCAAGTTTTCTCTCAGTTACATCATCATAAACAGCTACCAACTCACCAGTAGGCAATTTATACACAAAATTTTCATACCATTTGGTCAGTCTATTATCACTATAAAGCCTAGCAGGAAAATGTTCTGGCACACCAGTTTGCCATACTCTTTTTAAAACATCTATTAATCCAAATTTCTCAACCCCTGGACGTGCTATAAAAATACTTTTACCTATCACATTCTCCTTTTTATCATTATCCAATCTCTCGCCTGCTTTATTTAAATCCTTAAAAATAAAATCTTCACCGTTATTTATGACATCATAAATTGCAACACCGCTTGCGATATTATCAAATAGCTCCTTATACCTCTCTTCGCTTTCCCTCAATGCCTTTTCGTATTTCTTTCGTTCGGTTATAACATCAAAAATAGCAACAAAATACTCCTTTACTGGAGAATAAACCGAAACATAAAACCATATATCAAGTGATTTAACATAGGTTTCAAATACAGCAGGCGCACCTGTTAATGCAGTATTCCCATAAATTTCAAAAAGATCAGGAGAAGTCTCCCTTATTCCCGGAATAACTTCAGTTGCTTTTTTGCCAATTACATCTTTAAGTCCTGTCAGATTTTCAAAAGCCTTATTTACCATTATATATGTCCAATCAACAGGTTTACCGTCTTCAAAATGCATCCGACAATATGCATATCCATTTAACATATTATTAAACAAAGATTTGTATAAAAATTCACTTTCAATCAATGCACTTTCAGATTCTTTTTGCTCTGTAATATCCCTGACAATCCCTGATAGTTGATATGGTTTACCTGATTCATCCATTAAAACCTCACCGGTCTCAACCAATATATAACGCACCGTTTTATCAGGTAATATTATCCTATATTCCAAAGAATACGGTTTTTCACCACAAATTATAGATCTCATAGAATCTATAACTTTTTCTCTGTCTTCAGGGTAAATTACATTATTTATCATATAATTCATGTCACCAGAGAAATCATCTTTATTTATTCCAAAAATATTTAACATCTCATCAGAACAATTAAGATGATCCGTTTTAATATCCCATGTCCAGTTTCCAACATGAGCAAAGTGTTGTGCCTTTTTAAGTTCACTCTCTGATTGCCTTAGTTGCATTATTACAAATTTATACTCTAAAGTAATAGCGGTAATTATAAAGCTGAGACATGCGAATATCCCTAAATAAAACTGCACAATAAGAACTCTTTCAAAAGGGTTGTCCCCTCCGAGGAGAAGATGTCCTTCTTTGACAATATGACTCGTTATAGCAATAACAGTCACTATAGTAAGAATAAGTGTAATATATTGCATTTCATAACGTAAGACTGCAACAACCAAAAGTATTATAAGCAAAAAGTAAGGCTGAATAAGAAATTTAAATGGCAATATTATATCTTGAAATGCAATCAAGGAAGCTATAAAAAATATAATCAAAAAAACAAACATTTCAATTGTTCTTAACAATTTTATCTTGCCAAAAAATTTTTTTATTCTAACCCAGGAAATTATTAAAGGAGTTACAATCAATAATCCCAGTCCATGAGCAATCCACCATGTAAACCAGAATCCCCAGAAATTAGAAATGTCCGCTATATAAGCTATTGCACCTCCGATAAAAGCAGTGCATGCATTTACAATAGTAACAACAAATAATAAAAAGAGTATTTCTTTAACATTATCAAATTTTATATTTTCACCGCAAAAATAGATAATCACTAAGGCACCTAACAGTGATTCTAAAACATTGGCAATCATAAATCCAAGACTGTTAAATAAAGGTCTACCTATAAAAATATTTGCAATGTTACCCGCAAAAAAAATAACTATAATGATTGGCAACCATAATTTCCTTTGATTAAGAAGAAGCGCCGCAAGACCTATACCTCCGGCAGGCCAAATAACCATTAAAATCCTATGCTCATCAGGGAAAAAATATGCAAATTGATGCGCAAAAAAGTAAAATAAAGCAATCGCTAAAATTTTTAATGAATCTTTGAAAAATGAGTGTTTAAACATTTTGCTTAATTTATCCACTAAATTTGCCTTTACTAAATAAATTAACGATCTCCTTTATTATAAACCTAAAATCCTTATCGTCAAACTTTTATTTATAAAATCATATTTAAATAAAAAAGCTATATCAAAATTTTTTATAGGAATATTCCTTCAGGAATTACAACGAAAAAATTTAATTTGAATATTGCTTTGCTTTATATTTAGTAAAAAAAGCTATTTACAGTCAGTACTTTTTAACATTTATCAATACCCGTTCTATTTTTTTATTTTTTTCTTGCTGCGATGATACTATCAAAAGTATACAAGACGAAAAAAAGCAGCAGAAAAAAATCTAGCGAGTACTCGAGCTCTAAGTTTTTTCTGCTGCTTTTTTTCGTCAACATAATTAATATATTAATCGCAGCTACAGGGTTTCAGGGATGTGCCCTGAAACCTCCTTAGCTAAACAACGCCTTATTGTCAAATATCTGGTACCTTAATTTTAGCATTGTCCTAAACATAGGCTCGGTAATATTGTTGAGTTTTCTTATATCCATTGCAGCTTTTATCATTGTTTTCGGAGGAGTTGTCTTTTGGGCAGTAAGACAATTCGGTCGGGTTTCCATGTATTCATCCAATATTTTTAACAGCTTTTCAAGCCCTAGATTTTTAGTTATATAATGTGTTGAAACTATCTTGTCATTATCTGTAACCAGAAGACCTTCTTTTAAAGCAATATCATAAAGATCAGTATTGGGATAAACATATAAACCTGTAGTTATATGAACCATGTCATATTTATAAACACAATCATCAATAAAGTCAAAAGTCTCTTTTATGGTTGATTCATCTTCACCGGGACCGCCCAATATCATAAACCATACCGTAGGCATATCGTATTCTTTAATGATACTTGCGGCATCGATAAGCTGGTCAAGAGTAAAATTCTTTTTTAAATTGACAAGCATTTTGGGACTTGCCGAATCAGGCGTGCAATCCATCTGTTTAAATCCTGCCTCAAGCATCAGTTCGATTAATCGCTTTGAAATGTTGCCGGGATTGATCCCCATAGTCCTGATTCTAATATCTTTAAGTCTTCTTTTTATCAGTTCTTCACAGATAGCTTCGGCATGCCCGGGCGGATCATTAAATGTAGAATCCACAAATTCAAAAGTTATTGGACCAAGCCTATTGTAAGCTTCCTCTATTTCATCAGCAATATCCTTGGGATTTCTAACCCTGTATGTTTTGCCTTCAATATTAGGATAAGCACAATAAATACATTTATGATAGCACCCCCTCTTTGTTTGGATGGAATATGCACCATTTTCACTGTAAAAGCTAAAATCAAGCTTTTTATCAAAATCTGCAAATTTCATATTTTTAAGATCAAAATCTTTTTCGGGAAAAACAATGTTGTCTTTTTTTGTTTTACTAATAACTCTTGGCAAATTGGAAGGATCGAGATTTTTATCAAGATAATCCAGCAATTTAGGAAAAGCGTCCTCCGCTTCCCCAACAATGCCGTAATCTGCATCAAAAAATTCCAGGACTTCTTTAGGATATATACTAAAACCGCTGCCACCAAGGATTAATGGAGCATTTGACACACTTTTTATCGGCTTTATAAAATCCTTTAATATATCATCGGTATATATCTTTGTACCGGTCATAAGATAATTATCAATATTTCTAACAGATACTCCAATATAATCGGGATTAAATTCTTTAATAATATTTTGTAATCTTTTTACATCATGATTTATCCCGTCATAAATTTTAACTTCGTATTTATCCATAATAGCATTAACTGCAAGGCACATTCCCAGAGGAGGTACAGGATAAGGCACCTTCTCGTTATTTGTATTTACCATCAATATCTTTTTCAATTCTTTTTCCTTTCAATTTCGCGTAATAAATTCACAACTTTTTTATAAATGATTTTTTCCTTCGGCATTGTGTTTGTTTTACTTTCATATATATTTTTTGCTTCGTTTAACAAAATGTACGAATATTCTCTGTCAGAATATTTCGTATAATCATTTTTTGTAATATTGGCTTTAGCTGCCTCTTCCTTGCGCTTATCGGCACTCCAGTTTCTCTTATAAAAAGAATTTGCAGCTTCATATAGCATAATAATTTTTTCTTTTTCATCGGCATAATCTATTGCGTATAAATAATTAACTCCCATTTTATTTTTATCACCACCAAGAAAAAAAGGCACATCTTCATGCAATTTTGCTTCAAATAGATATGACCCTGCAAAAGTAGGATCAATACTTTGTGATTTGTCCATCATCTTAAACATATAAGGCACAACTTCCATTGATTCTCTGCCTCCGAAAATTCCCAAAAGTCTCATTTTTGAAGCATAATTTATAGTATACCACTGGATTACCTGAGCTCTGTCCCTTTTTTCTCCATAATTTATATCTATATATGGTTTCATTAAATTTACAGCCTTATCATGCCATTCGATTTTTTTATTTTTATCATTGATAATTTCAGTATACTCATAACAGGCGAGTCCTATCCTCCAGATTATTTTAAGATCTGGTTTTGCAGGATCATATTTAGATAATAAAAGATTATAAGCCTCTGCGTAATTTCCCTGAGTAATTAAATCATCATAATCTTTGTATGATTCTTGAGCTATAGGGAAAAAGTTAAATAAAATCATAAATATAAAATAAATACTAATTTTTTTCATAGTATATCCTTCAAAAATTAAATACTTACTATAAAATAATAATATTGATTCATGATTTTATCAACAACTATTGATTTGCCTTTACAATTAAAAAAAAATGGGAAAGCCAGTCTAAACATTATGCCGCATGGATTTTCTCTGGTAATTGGGTAATCACTGTACATCGGTTTATCAACCTTATCTTTTAAATCAAAATATGATTCTTTATCCGCAAAAATATAATCAGCATCTTTATAAACAGATGACAACTCATCAATATTATTTACAGCACCACCAAAACAAAAACCTTTTCCTGTATCGGGTATAATTTTGTAAGCAGTAAATGACGGATAAATATCAAGCACTTCATCTATTTCATAATCAAAAAAAGTCGCTTTTTCTTCGCCAGTCACAACAATAAATTCATCTTTTAACATGACTCTGTTTTTTATGAAATTAATAAACGAAAAATTCGTTAAAAGACCATCAGTTATTGTGGAGCAGTAGTTGCCCATTTTTTTTAAAATTGTATAATAACACAGCGATATATGATGTACAGAATTTGGGAAAATAGACGGATTTATTGAATAATCGTTTGTCATTATGATATCGCCAATTTTACTTACAGTACCGATCTCGGTGAAACCGCTGAATAAATATATTTCATTATCCTCTTTTATATTTTTACCCGGACCGTTTTCCAAAACATTATAAACACCCAATGACAAGAGACTCATATAGTATTTCATACGCGAATTAATCCCGTCAAGAAGACCATTGATTTCCGTCTGGAGTTTATAATTACTCCACATAACATCATCACTAAATAGATTATCATTAAATAATCTGTTAAACTCTTCCTGCGTCCTTGAGTTTGAATTAAGCATTGCTATATCGGTTATCATAGAATATTTTTTTAAACCCATCTAAATTCCTTCTTTAAAAATGATTTCTTACCAACAAACAAACATTATTTCCGCCAAAGCCAAATGAATTCTTTATGAAATGCTTTACCTTTAAATTTAGCGACTCACGTGGAATATAGTTTTCATCTATCGGCTCGCCAATATTACTCTGCTGGAATATCTTTTGATTTTTAAGCATGCCAAGGCATAATGCCAACTCTATCAAAGCGGATGACCCTACAGTATGTCCTATAAAACCCTTAAGTGATGTCACTTTTACTTTTGGGCTAAAAATCGACTTTATCACATTAACCTCTATCTCGTCATTTGTAGGCGTGCCGGTACCATGTGCATTTATATAATCAATATCATCTGGCTTTAATCCGCCTTCTTCAATTGCATTCAACATGCATCTTCTCTGCTGGTTTCCCTGAGGGTTAGGCGATGTAATATGATATCCGTCAGAATTTGAATAAGCTCCTATTATTTCTGCTATTGGCTCGGTTTTAGGATTTGACTCTAAAACAAACAATGCACCCCCCTCTCCAAGAGACATGCCGTCTCTGTCCTTTGACAGAGGTCTTGTACCGTTTGGGCTTACAAGCTTTAGAGAATCAAACCCAAACATAGTATTTATACTCAACGAATCTACCGCCATAACAAGGGCTTTATCAATTATATTATTCTTGATAAATCTGAATGCATGGAGCATTGCATGACCGCCTGACGAACAGGCAGTGGCGAATGTATAGCAATCTGTAATTTTTTCTCCATATTTTTCTTTTACTACCGGATAAAAATCATAAAAATAATGATGTTTTTTAAGTTCAAATTTTGTTTTGTTTTTATACAGCGTTTTATAAATAGTTTCCGTTTCTTTAATACCGCCTGTCGATGTTGCAGAAAAAATCGGCATGGGTGATAAGTCAAACCATTTTTCTTCAAGTGATGACAAAAGCTTCAATCCAATTTTGGTTGTAAGAGTTATGTCATTATTATCGTATCCCTCAAAAGGTTTAATCGGATAAAAAGGTTTTTTAAATATATCCTTGTCAGTTGGGACATACATCGTGCTGTTTTTTTCTTCCAAATTCCTTAATGAGTCATCAATCCCTGTACCAAGTGAAGATATTACATCATAAGCGGTAATATAAACTCTGTTCATTAATTATTTCCAGATTTAAAAATATTTCGGTGATTATAAATTAACATATTAATATAGTCAATAGTTAGTTAATATACCAAAAATTCATTTCGCTTAAATAATTTAAGATGGATAAAAAGATTATCCTGTACTTTATCGGTAGAAACATATTTAGGCATATTACACTTCATTTTGATTTATATTATAAATTTATTACAATTTTAAAAAGAATTATTTATACTTTTTTTTCACCCTAAAGGATAATTTGTCTACAGATTCGTTGCCTGAAGTCCAACCCGATTTAAAGTATTTACAAAATGATATGTCTGTATATTATTTAAAATACTATTCATTCGCTCTTGATTTTTTTCAATCTCATAATGAGTCTGTAAGTTTATCCAAAATTCAATAGAAGTGCCAAAGAATTTTGAAAGTCTCATTGCAGTATCAACGGAAATTCCTCATTTTCCTTTTAAAATTTCGCTAATACGAGTTTGGTCTATCTTAATTTCTTTTGACAATCTATACGCACTTATGTTCATTGGTTTTAGAAAATCTTCTAATAAAATTTCACCCGGGTGTATTAATGGTATTTTTTTATTCATATAAAATAAAACATCCTTAATGATAATCTGTTATTTCTACGTCATAAGCATTATTATCTTTCCATTTAAAACAAATTCGCCATTGATCATTAATGCTAATACTCCACTGTCCTTTTGTTTCCCGGAGGAATTTTCAAATCGTTTAAATTAGTTGCCGTATGAATTTTGTAGCAATTTCCTTTTTGCTGTTTTTTGAATTTCTGTTGAAAATTTCTTGGAATATATATTATTCCATATTTTTTCAGCTTTTTTGTCACGGGAATTTGATATCATAAATAATAATACATTTCAATGCTATTACCAATAAATATTATTTCAGGACTGAGATTTCGTGCAAATAATACTGACATGCAATACATGGATTTTGGTTTTATATAAAATTTTTACAAAATAACTAGTATTTACGACTTAACTTTTAAATCTACAAAAAAATATCATCATAATATAAATTCATATATAAAGAATGCTAATTATTTTTCATCAATCTTTATTATTTCCCTATAATCTATGCTTATATCGAATTCCTTTTTAGGTTTTAATAGAGAAACAACCTTCATAAATGTCTTGTTTTTTTTCTGCCATAAATGATTTAAGCATCTGCCATAATAACTGATTGCAGCAGCAAACCATTTGCCATGGAATAACCGTTTAACAATCTGCATTAATGAATAAAATTTTTTATGGCTGATATACTGAGCCCATTGGAGCTCAAAAATATTGAAATTTTTCGGCTTGAATACAACATGATGAGTATCGTATAACGACCAATCATTAAATATAATACGATTTTCACTTTTCATTTTTTCATATAAATCTGAGCCTGGTAATGGTGTGAGTATCAAAAATTGTGTTGATGAAATTTTTGCCTTTTTCGCAAACTTAATCGTTTCTTTTACTGTTTGCCAGTTATCGTTATCAAATCCGTAAACAAACATACCGTGTATGAAAAATTTATTTTTAAGTAAAATACTGATAGCTTTCTTTATATCATTTACAGTCTGATTTTTTTTCATAGCTAAAAGACTGTCGGGATTAACGGATTCAAAACCTATGTATAAAAAATTGCATCCTGCTTTTTTCATGAGTTTAACAAGCTCAATATCTTTTACTATATCAGTCCTGACCTGAGTAGACCATTTGAATTTCAGCTTGTTTTTTATCATCGCATTAAGAAGCTCTTTTGCCCGTTTGGGATTGGCAGTAAAATTATCATCATAAAAGAAAATAAAATGCTTTTTGTGGTCATACTGTTTTAATTCATCAATAATATTTTGGGTAGATCTAAATCTATATTTTTTCCCAAACATTCCAGTGACAGAACAGAATTCGCAATCAAAAGGACAGCCTCTTGATGTCTGTATAGGCACAATCTTTGTCTTCCATGTTTTTTTATCCAAAGGTTTAAAAAGTTTAAAATCCGGATAAGGTAATTCATCTAGATTTGTTATAAAATCATTCATCGGATTATTGATTATTGTATTATCTTTTTTATAAGAAAGATTAGGTACGTTTGTAAAATCTTTATTTCCTTCCCATGCATCTATAAATGCCATTAGCGCCTTTTCGCCCTCTCCGCGGACAACATAATCAGCATGACAAAGGGCTTCTTCAGTCATAAAGGTTACATGCGGTCCCCCCATTATAACGGGTACTCCTGATTGTTTTACTTTATCTGCTATTGCATAGGCTCTGTTTGCAGTTGATGTTATCGTAGAAATACCAACAATATCGGCTTCTTTAATTTTTTTAAAATTGATATTCTGCATTTCTTCGACTATTATTTCAACATCCCAGCCTCTTTTTTTCATCATTGCCCCAAGAATGAATAATCCTAATCTTGGCAATGTAAATTGTTTAAACACATGAAGGTTTGTAGCCTTAGGTTCTATAAAAATTATTTTTCTCATTTTAATTATCCTTTTTTTCCAGTCTTTTTTGATTTTGACTGATTAAATTTATGACCTCTTTTTTCTTCTTTTTTAATAATTCATCCCATCTTTGTATTCCATCCTTAAGTTGATTCATCTTGCCATACAGCTTGTCGATTTCCTGAAGCATACAATTTAATTTTTTTTCTTGTATATCACTGGAATACACATTAATATCATTTTGAATCGCCAAAAAATCTCTGAAATAATCAGAAATGATTTTTATTTCTTCAAGGGTATAGCCGAATAATTGCAAATCTCTTATCAATTCACAAAGATAAATATAAATCTGTGAGTAAAGTCTGAAGCCACCTTCGCTCCTCATATCAGGATCTATAATACCTTTGTCTTCCCAGTGTTTAATTGTACGCGGGCTTACCCCTACTTTTTCGGCAAGATTGCCTACTGTTAAATACTTATTTTCATCTTCACTGGCATTCCTGGCTTGATGACTTTTAGGCAATCCGACTTTTTTTATAATCCTCTTAATTTCATTCGGCTCATAGCCCAGATCAAGAAGTTTTTTGATCTTTAATGCTTTCTCTATATTCAATGAAGAATAATATGGCAAATTTTCATCTGTATGCCCTATTGGTTTTAAAAGACCATAAGTTTCCCATTCATCTAAAGTTTTTTCATTTATATTTACTTTTTTTAATAATTCTTCTTTGCTAAAAATCTGACTATTCATATGATACCAATTCGTATAATATTATATAATATATACCTATACGTATAAGTATATATTATATGTATGAATAAGTCAAGATAAAAATCTGATAATCTTAAAAAATTATAATAGATTTCTGGATTTTAAAAATTCAATTTCCGCTTCACTTTTTCTTAAATAAATGGGTTTTGGGAAATTCAAATCAACACCGGCAAGAATTTGGTCCTTGGAATAATCAATAATGTCTTTTGCCGAATAGCCCTGTTTGAATTCATAGACATAATCAAAATCAATGTTGATTTTGTCTTTAAAAAGATTAAAATCCTTTCCTGTAAAAATTATTTTCTTACCCTTATAGACTTTAAGCTTTTCAATTATTTCCTCAGGAGTTAAATCATACATTTGTGAAAAATTATTTTTTTGTATGAAAGTGCAATAAAACCTGTTTTTCCTTGCATCAATTGTTGGTACAATAATATCGACATCGTTGTTACGATATAGATACCTATAAATATCAAAAACAGAAAAACCAAAGCATTTTTTCCCATTGCCAAACGATAATCCTTCCGCAGATGCTATACCGATCCTTATGCCTGTGAATGAGCCAGGACCAGTACAAACGCTTATATAATTTATTTTTGATTTATCTTCTTTGATTGTATTCAATAATTTGTTGATTTCAGGTATAAGATTTTCGATATGTTTTAAACCCGTTGATTTATTACAATAAGCATCTATTCCGTTTATTGATAAACCAATTTTAAGGTCGTTTTCAGATGTATCAAAACTTAGTATGTTTATCTCGTCCATAGTATTTCTATCTGTCTCTTCCCATCATCAGTAATTGCAATATTAACTTTTATGGCTTCAGTAGGCATTAAATCTTCGCCTTTAGATGGCCATTCGATAAAACTTATCCCTTGGGAGTATATGTAGTCTTCAAATCCAAGCTCGTACAATTCAAATGGATCGTTTATCCTGTAAAAATCAAAATGATAGATGGGATATTTACCCTGGTATTCATTGACAAGAGTGAATGAAGGAGATGGGATTGATTCTTCGACTCCCAGACCTTTTGCAAAACCTCTTATCAACACTGATTTACCTACACCTAAAGCGCCCTCAATTAAAAAAATATCACCCGGTTTTACTTTTTCAGATAATTTTACACCCAGACTGAATGTCTCTTTTTCTGAATTTGAAAAATATATCATCCATAATCCCTAATGTGTTTTAAATTAAAGAGTAGCTTATTTAGAATTTTTTAAAACCTCTGACAGAATTCCTTTATTATCCAATTCGCTAATTTTCTTTTTTATCTTTTCCATGATTGTATCGTTGGAATGAAATTCAGATTTATCCAGAAAATGTATTTTAATATCCGGCTCACCTATGGGTTTATACTCTATGGAAAATTTTATGTCATGCCTGCAAATTTTAGCATTATTGTCTAAAAATATGGCACTTCCCTGATATATTTTTATATAATGAATATGACTCTCCATAGCTTTTATTTTATCAACATCTATTAATTTCATGATTAACTGGCTTTTCTCCCTCTTTTTTTTTCTATTGGTTCTTCTTTCTTTACCAATTTTTTATAAATGAATCTTACTGCTTCCTGTGTAAAAAGCCTTTTCCTATTTGATATACTGAATAATTTCTGTGAAAGAAATACATCTCTGAATCTATTTAAAAAGTTATGCAATTCATGTTCTTTTAAATCAGGGAATAACTTTATAATATCATTAGTATAAAAAAATTCTTTTGTTTCACATTCAATAAAAAAATCCGGGTTGATTCTGGCCGTTTTCTCCATAGATTCACCATTCATGATAGAGTTATACATTTTGGTATAACGTTCCATTTCAGATAAAGAGATAAACACTCCGTTGCCATAAAAACCATTGCCAAGAATACCATTAGGACAATACTTAAAACCTCTAAATTCCGCTTCTTCAATAAATGTTAATTTCTTTGTCATATATCATCCTTAATATAAATACTTTAAAATTACACAAGATAACATTTATTATAAATGTCTTCTTGATTATAATATCGAACCTTATTTTTTTAAAATAAATAAGGAAGCATTCATAAAATTTCAATTAAATTATATAATAAAACATATTTTTTTATATAAAAATGAATTATTTTAATTT
>CAZHHK010000051.1:0-21565 GCA_964531405.1 uncultured Spirochaetales bacterium
GATCTTTGATATAATCGATAAATTTAATTGGGGTCAGAGCTTATGAAAGATAAAAGATAAAGATAAAATATTATAAAAAATAAAATATTATATGATTATATGAAAATATTAATACTTAAAATACAATTATTTAATAAATCATTATTATTTGACTTTATTTCTCAAAAATGATATTTCCAATAAAAATACTCACTATAAGGATTAAACATTTTATGGAAGACAATGAAAAAATAATCGGCAATAATCTTTATAATTTTCAGGCGGCATTAAATCAAAATGATTCCAACTTAGAGGAATTTATTAGAATAAATTATACTAACAAGTGGATATCTGATGAATTAATAAATGTTTTAAAAATCAGAACAACCTTTGTTAATTCTGTTACAAATTTTTTAATAAATGAAGGTTTATTAAATATAGAAAAAGTCATGCTTAGCATTTTAACTGATCCTTTAGCTCATGATATAGAGCATACCCCTATTATAAAATATAAAGGCAATACATATTTAACTACACACAGCATGATCTATAATAAATTCCTCGCTTGTACAAACCCAAAAATAAAAGGCATATACGTTGATTCACCTAATATTAGACTTGAAATTGAAAGCCCTAATAATTTTCAGAGAGGGAAATACGTAGTTGATTTCTCTCAAATTGATATTGAGTTAAGACGAAACAGGAATATTACAATTGATGATTACTATAATAAGCAATCCATGGTTACAGAAATATTGAATGAAGATATGAATAAAATTAAAAATTTCTTTGAACGGATGATTGTTTATGCTTTTGAAAATATAAACAAAAACAACAAAGAAGACTTAAAAAATTTAGGAGTAATTCTAGAAACTCCTACAATACCTTTCGCATCATACCAAAAAGATGAAGCCATAAAAAAATATGGCACAAAAAAAATGGAAGAGACACTTGGAGAAAATACCAAATCTCAAATTTTCTGGATAACCGGCTTGCAGAGAGAAAATTATGACTTGATCTATCCTTATCTTCTCCCGGGAAACAAAAAAATCGATCCTCTAAAAATTAACTCATCATGCATTTATAACTATGATATAATTGCAAAAAGCATAGATGCAAAAACTGGCAAACACTCTAAATCCCTTGAGATATTATCCGGTGGAATACGAGAATGGCTTTTTGAAACAATAATTGAAAGAATACTTGACAATAAAGTTTTAAGTAAAAGACCGGTTATTAATAATGGAAACATCGAAAATATCAACGAACTTGGCGGTTATGGTCCTTTTCTGTATTTTTGCAGTATGAAAAATAATGAAGGTAAATATCTGTTCCCTGATACAATGGGTGGTGGTATAGGGATAGAAAGAACATTATATGCACTACTTAGAGGAGAAAAAATAAAAAAAATTGACGATGTAATGTTTTTTGCAAAAAATCCGGATTCTCATCCAATATATTTATTTTAAAAAAATCATCTGGAGTTCTATCTTATGGAAGTAATGCTAATAAAAGATATATTAAAAACTGAAGGTAAAAAACAAGAAATATCGGTTAACGGCTGGGTCAGGACAAAAAGAGAATCAAAAACTTTTTGTTTTGTCGAGTTAAATGATGGATCATGCATCAATAATCTCCAAATAATAATTGATAATACAATAAAAAATTATGATGCAATTATTTCAAAAATCAATACTGGAACAAGCCTTAAAGCTTACGGAATTCTTGTAGAATCCCCGGGTAAAAATCAAAGCGTAGAACTTCATGCATCCGATATTACAATTTATGGAGAATGTCCTGAAGACTATGTACTTCAGAAAAAAAGGCATTCTTTTGAATACCTACGTACCATTGCGCACTTAAGGGCCAGAACTAACACTTTTGGCGCTGTAGCAAGAGTACGCAGTGCGTTGAGTTTTGCAATACATAAATTTTTCCAGGAAAGAAATTTTGTATATATTCATACACCTATAATCACAGCAAGCGATTGTGAAGGTGCGGGTGAAATGTTTCAGGTAACTACTCTTCCATTGGATAAAGTACCTATGACAGAAGGCAAGGTTGATTATTCTAAGGATTTTTTTGGCAAAAAAGCATCACTAACGGTCAGCGGACAGCTTGAAGGCGAAACTTATGCATGTGCTCTTGGTAAAATCTATACATTTGGACCTACATTCAGAGCAGAGCATTCAAATACAACAAGGCATCTGGCGGAATTCTGGATGATAGAGCCCGAAGTTGCATTTAACGATATCAACGACAATATGGATCTAGCCGAAGAATTCTTAAAATACATATTCAAATATATACTTGATAATTGTCAAGATGATATGAAATTTTTTAATGAAAGAATTGATAATCAAATAATACAAAATCTTGAAGGTATAATCAAAGAAAAATTCTTAAGGCTCACATATACCGAAGCTATTAAAGAACTTGAAAAATCAAAAGAAAATTTTGAGTTTCCTGTAAAATGGGGAATTGATCTTCAATCCGAACATGAAAAATATTTAACCGAAAAAATATTTAAAAAACCTGTTATTCTTACAGCATATCCCAAAGAAATAAAAGCTTTTTATATGAAGCAAAATGATGATAATAAAACAGTCAGAGCTATGGATGTACTTGTGCCACGACTTGGTGAAATTATAGGTGGCAGTGAAAGAGAAGCCAGTGAACAAAAATTAATAGACAGATTAAAAGAACTAAAATTGAACATCGAAGACTACTGGTGGTATCTCGAGCTTAGAAAATTTGGCACAGTACCCCATGCAGGATTCGGACTTGGCTTTGAAAGATTAATACAATTTATAACTGGTATGCAGAATATCAGAGATGTAATACCTTATCCAAGAAGTTTTAAAAACATAGATTTTTAAATTTTAAGGATAATATTGTGCTAAAAAAAATATCGCTGTTTTTATTTATTTCAATAAATTTTTTAAGTTATCCTCAAAATATTCCATTAATAGTCCAATCACAAAAATATATTTTTAATACAATAGCAAAAGATATAAATTCATATATGCCTAATAATGTCGAAATTCTTGTATATAAAATACAGCTGTTAAATGGAGAGGCAAAATTAGAAGATGATATTAATAACAAATTTATCGAAATTTTATCATCACTTCAGGGAAAATATAAATTTAATATAACATCTGAAAAAGAAATAATAGAAAAATATAAAAACAATAAAGAAATTGATTTAAGCTTCCTTGATAAACATGATGAAGTAGAGTATACTGCCTTTGGTAAAATGCTAAACATCGATGCTATTATAATATCTTCTGTTACGATAATGGACAAAAAAACAAAAAAAATTTGGGATAGCAGCAATATGAAATTTATTGAAAAACAAATTGCCCTATTTCAGGGTACTGCTTTTAATACTGATACAAATGCTGTTATATACAGATTCTCTTATTATTTTTATTTTTAATATAAATCATAGTCCTTTTATTTTCGCATTAAGATATCTTTTCTTGAATCAAGTCTATTGATTTGCTATCTCCGCTTACTTCATCTATTTCAACGATTATTCCCTGCAAAACAATATTATTACGCTCTATTTTAGAATAAGAGAATATACCATTTTTTATCTTTTTTATTTCAATTTCTTTTTCCAATCCACCGATACCATAATATCCCCCACAAAATCCATTGCATGTAATGACTGCAGTTTTATTGTTTATGATCCTGTAATCGCTTGTTGGTACTCTCATGTGCGTACCGACAACAAGACTTACCTTCCCCGCCAGATACCATTGCATTGCCTGTATTTCACTTGTTGTTGCACTGTGAAAATCAACTATTATTATTTTGGCATCTTCTTCAACTTTTTCTATGGCTTTTATTGAAGAATAAAATGGATCCATAGGAAATACTTTTGTAAAATTTGTTCTACCTAGTATATTAATAATCCCAATCTTAACACTGTCATTAATAGTAAATATATAATAACCTTTACCTCCTAATGCATTTGGAAGGTTATAAGGTTTAAGCAAAAATGGTATTTTTAACAAATCCCTTACATCCTTTTTATTAAAAACGCATTCACCTGTAGTTATTGCATTAATACCATTTTGATTTAATTCATAAGCAGTGTTTCTTAATAAACCATAACCATCCGATGAACCATCACAATTTGCAATAGTAAAATCAATATTATATTTTTTCTTAATATCATTTAATTTACCATTCATTGCTTTGACTGTGGGTATACCGATAACTTCACCAAGAAATAAAACTCTTATAGACAATACTGTTTACCCCCCAAAATTTATCCCTAAAGCCTATCACTCAAGTGATAAATAATGCTTTGTTTTTTTATATTTACATTTGAGTACTGGGCTAAATACTTTTAAATGTGCTATAGCTATATATCTATAAACTATTTTGAAAATTAACACAAGTTTTTTATAATGACATTTTGTTTTTATTTAAAACTATATCTAAAGTTATTTCAATTTTTTAACGTTTGATTCTGCCAAATTTATCTCCATTGAGTAAACATTCTACATCAGATAATGTCGCATAACTAACATCTCCTCTATATGAATGCTTTAATACTGATGAAGCAACGGCAAAATCAAGAGCATACTGAGGATTTTGATATTTTTTTAACCCGATTAAAAACCCGGAGCTAAAAGCATCCCCTGCTCCAATTCTATCGTTGATAGGCTCTATAAGATAAGGTTTAAATCTATTATTTATATTTGGAGAAAAATAAAACTGATTGGATTGTCGTATATACAATACTCCACCAATATAATTAGAGCTTGCACTCTTTGATTTTCTTATTGACAAAGCGACAATTTTAACATGAGGGAATCTTTTAGAAAAAGAAAGAAGGATATTCTGATAATAAATCAAAATATCTTCAAAATTTTTAAATACCTTTTTGTTTACATTGATATTATAAAACTTGATAATATCGATTTCATTGCCAAATATATAATCACAATAAACCGCTATATCAGACATAGCACTTTCTTTATTTACAGGCTCTCCATTTATTTTATAATCCCAGAGTTTGGATCTGTAATTTAAATCACAACTGACCTCAAGTTTCATTTCTTTTGCCAATCTAACAGAACGCAGAGTTGTATATAATAAATCTTCCGACAATCCCGGCGTAATTCCTGTAATATGATAAAAAGAAGATTTTAAAAATGCTTTATGAAAGGGATAATTTTCGAATTTATAAAAATTAAAACTGGAACCTTTCCTATCATACAGTACATTAGATGCCCTGTTAGCAATTCCTTCTTCGACAAAGTATAATCCCATACGTCCTTTATTTGACATTCTGACGTATCTTTTATCAATATTAAATTTATCAAGCATTCTATAAGCTGCATTACCCAGAGGGTTATTGGGCAAAGCTGAAATTAAAAACGATCTGCCACCAAAATTTGCAACATTGACTAAAAAATTTAATTCTGCTCCTCCAAAAGAAAATTCTAAATACTGCGGCATAGATATAAATACAGATTTGTTTAACGGCATTAATCTAACAAGTATTTCTCCAAATGAAGAAACATTAATCATATGCATATCCTTTATTTATAATACTCAACTTGATAAAATTGCAGGATCTTAAAATAGATTTCATTGATATATAAATTCTACAACTTTTTTTTAAATTATTCAAAAAATAAAAATATTTTCAATTTTTTTTAATTTTTTTAATTTGCCTCATATTTTTCCTGATATAGGTACTATTTTACCTTTTAATCCCGGAGAAAATACCTTTTTTAGGCTTATAGTTAATTAAATCTCTCACCGATTCAAGTTTATTTGATGATTTATTTTTTTTCTTTTCTTTATTCTTCATTAATTTTTCAGATTCTTTTAATTCATCGGCTATATTCTTTTTCTCTTTAAGATATTCAAGCTTTTCTTCTTTTGTAGAATAATTAATATCTTTTATTGTTTCTTTTTTATCAGTTCGTAAAACAAAAACAGTACTGGAATTTCTTATGTTATCCACACCATTATTCAATAAATTTTTAATTTTCAATAATTCTGAAATCGACTTGATTGTTTCTTCAAATGAATTCAAAATCGACTGATTACTTAAAGAAATCTTGCTACAAATATTTTCCTGATTTTTAATTTCGCTATTAAATTGCTCTATTAACTCGTTCATTATTTTAATACCCGAGTTAACATTATTTAATACATTTATAATTTCTTTAATTTTATTGATGCCGGATAATATCCTTTTTTCATTTGCCTTAATCAATTCGGCAATTTCCGATGTAGCGTTATGCGACAATCTTGCTAATTTTTTAATTTCATCGGCAACTACTCCAAATCCTTTGCCTGCCTCACCAGCACGACTTGCTTCAATGGCTGAGTTTACAGCTATCAATCTAGTTTTTTCGGATATTACATTTATAAGTTCGGTAACAAAATTAACCTGATCACTTGCTTCTGATATTTTGTTTATCTCATCCGCAATCTCTTTTATCATATCTTTAGATTTTGTAGAATTACTAAATGCCTCTTCCGTTATTCCCTTTGATTCTTTTAATTTATTTGACAAATTGCTAATAGATTTATTCAAACGTTCATAATCTTCTTTTGATTCAATAAAAATTGCCTTTTGAATATTAATTTTTTCATCAGTATTTTCAATGATCATATTTATGCTGTTTTGATAACCTTTTATACTATTAGCAGATTTTTGTATATTCGCTATGATATCAATATTTGATTTAATCATCCTGTTAAAATTTTTATAAAGCTTGCCTACTTCATCTTTTGAATCCGTTAAAAGATCAAGATTTAAATATCCCTGACTTACTCTCTCTATAGCATAATTTAATTTTCTTAACGCATATGATATTGAATTATTAGTTATTATAAAAATTATAAAGCAAATAATTGAGAAACAAAGAAAGACAATAGATAATTCCAATACCGTTTTAAATATTAATGAAATAATCGGCTGATAAGGATAAAATAATATATATTTTAAAAAATTGCTCTTTAAAATATATACCTGGTATGTGACATTTTTATAATTTATATACATAATTATACTATTACCGGCTCTTTTTGCATCTTTAATTTTAATGACTTTATCGGATAACACTTTTGCCAATGCTGTATTTTTAAAAACATTAGCATCGAGAATATTCTTATCTATTTTTAATGAAATATTCTTTGAATATTTTATAGAATTATTTGAATCCAAAATATAAAAAAAACCTTTATCTATAAGGATATTATCCTGATTATTATTTATGATACTATTATAATCAATTGCTTTTGATGATTTAATATTATTTTTTTCTATATTTAATAGCTTTGCTATCTTTTGTGACGTCTTAAATAAATTAGTATCATTAATACTAATCCGCTCTGACTCAATATATTTAAATAGTGTAAATCCAAATAATGTTATTGCTAATAAAGCAAAAACTAATACACAACTGCCTATAGTTAAAGCAAGTCGCCATCTTAAATTTAAAAACCTTTTTTTAAAATGCACAATTTTTTCCTGAAAATAAAATATTTTATAAAAAATACCTTATTAATTATCGTAATATTTACAATTTTTTTTGACTATTTCGATTAAATAATATATATAATAATTATAAATTACTCAATTTTGAGTCGATTTTATGTCAAATAAAATAAACATAGCAAACATACTAACATTCTCAAGAATCGTCTTTGGTATAATCTTTATGTTGCTATTTATTCTTACCAGATCAACCACTATATCAAAATTTAATCTTATTATCATAGATGTTACTTCATTTTTTGTTTTCTTAATTGCCATAATTACTGACGGCTTGGACGGTTATTTTGCAAGAAAAAACGACAAAGTCACCGACTTCGGTAAACATTTTGATCCTTTATCAGATTCAATATTTTTCATAATTGTTTTCTTTAGTTTTTTTATAATAAAACTTATGCCATGGTATTTTTTACTAGTTATAGTATTAAGAGAAGGATTCATGCATATTTTTTTAAGACCTTATATAAAATCCAAAGGCAAAAGTCTTCCTGCCAATATCTATGGCAAGATTAAAACCCTATTTCAATCTATATTCTCAATAATAATTATCTTCTGCTTAACGTTCAAAGATATAATGATATATTTCAATTTCAATAAAAAACTAATCGATAAAGGATACTATATTTTTAGTATAATCTCTTATATTTTCTTTGCCATTATAGCATTTCTTTCAATTTACAGCCTGATAATCTATCTAATTCAATTTAAAAATTTTAAGTCAAAAATGTCTTAATTTTTTTTTTATGCTACCGAAAATTTAATCATAAAGTAATTTAAACGAGGGGTTTTATGATTAATGGCATTAATATGCAAAATTATTACAAAGTAGCACAAATTTCAAGATATTTAAATAGCTTTATGACACAAATATCGATTGCAAAGGCACAGATCAATAACTCTTTAGTATCCGATTTAGCATTAACATCTAGAAATGGAATCGGCTTAAAAATTGATTTATATGCATAGTTTAATAAAAAATATTACAAAAATTAATTATACACAATATCATTATTAATCTTTTTAATTATTAATTTTACAACTTCGTCTGTATTGTCTGTTATATCCGAGTGTTTCAGTTTATCCTGATATTTTTTCAAATTATCAATAAAATTCCTTAGATTTTCTTCTTTAAAATTTGAGATCAGGCTTCCATCTCCCCAACCGCTTTTTTTAAGCATATAAAGATTAAGAGGTTGTTCGAAATTACCTTGCAGAGCAATAGCAAAAAATGGTTTCTTTAAAAACACTGCTTCACTTATCAATGTATTACCGGCTGTTGAGATAACTGCCTTGCATTTTATAATATAATCTATAAATTTATCAGGATCAATCTTAAAATATTTTATCCACTCCCTTTTATAAGGAAAATCTTTTCTCTCAAAATCATCTGTTGTAAAAACAACAAATTTTTCATTATTCATTTTTGTAAGTATTAAAAAAAGCTTATCACTGATAACTTTATGAGCATAAACTAGAATATAATCTTCATTTTTAATTTCTTTATATCTTTTAATCAAATTATTTCTGATTAAAGGTCCAACTTCTTCAACATAATCCTTATATTTCTTTTTAATAGGAAGCTTAAAAAAACTTGTTACAATAGAAAGCTCTGAAATAGGATGATATACTTTTAATGATATTTTTGCAAATAAATGCTCCAATCTTTCCCTGACATTAAACTGTCGTTTATCTATATCAAAATAAAGCATTGCATGCTGATTGTCTAAGGTCAAGAATGGTTTTTTCCTAATATCTGCAACTCGCGGTAGCAAAGGCTCCAGATCTGATATGGCAAAATCAAATTCATCAAAGTATTTCATATAATATCTGTCTGAAGATTCAAAAGGCATATTAAAAATTTTTGCAAACAATTTTCTAACAGGAAATATCCATGAATAAAGAAAATCCAATTTTAAAATTTTTAAAAACACATGCCAATTATCCAAGTTAGTTAGTGTATAACCAAGAGATTTTAAAACACCTTCCTTTTTATAAATGTATCTAAAACCCGGTATTTTTTTTAATATTATATTTTTAGGAAGGTTTTTGTCCATATAAAATATATTCCAAGTATCACCATAAACATACAACTTTATTTCACAATTTTTCAATGCTTTAGTTAAATGATTTAATATTTCAATATTCCTGCCATAATGTCCATGTCCTTCACCGCAAATTGAATAAGCTATTTTTAATATCTTGTCATTTTTTGATTTAAACGTTTTATTTTTAACAATACGCATTTTTTTAACCAAAGTAGATAAATTTTAAAGCAACGCTAAATACAATGATTTCTTTAAATATTTTTTATAAAGGGTTTATTCCCTTTTCGAGGACCGAGTGCCCCAGTATAAATATAAGCTGATTTAAAAAAACAAAACATTGTTTACACACTTAAGCACTTAACTGACAAATGGAATACTTTTAAGTATAATTATCTATAATTTAATTTTAAGTATTTAGCAATGTCTTTGTTAACAAAATACATGATTTGTACGTATAATGCAAAATTATTTATTCATTAATTACAATTTTAATAATCATCCAATAAATCATAGACTTTAAAAAACAAATTAAACTGTTTTATGATTTTCATAATTACTGTAATAATATTAGCATATCCCACTATCTTAATATCAACAAGATTTGATATTATTGAAGTATCAAATTCATTATTTTTTATAAAACTTGATACCGTATTGTTAAGATTCCATAAAGCAGTATAAAGCTCTTCAATCAAATCATGGGCATCTTCATTTATATCGATTATTGTATTTTGGAGAGTCTGAGCATAATCAACTTCATTTGCTGCTATTTTAATGAAGGTATTTATTTTCCTACCATAATCACTATCAGTGTTTAATTTTTCATCAAAAGTTTTAATTAAATCGATTGATTTATACAAAATATAATATGAAGAGGTTAATGTATTTCGTGCACTATCCCTGAGAAAATCTCCTTCAAGAATAATCTTATTAATTATTTTTTCGATTTCTCTTTTGTAAATTTTTTCTATAAAAGCATAGATTAAATTTAATTTTTTAACAAAAGCTAATTTTACATGAGAATGCTTATCAACATTATTTTTTAGCTCAAGATTAAAATAAAGAAGGCTGTCATAATTATAATCTTTAATCAATTGATTAACCATTTTTCTTTGATTTATTTCTTTTAAAGTATTATAATGATCTTCCCAGAGATTACTTATCATTTGACGCTTATAGTCCTTATAAGCTTGAATAAGATCAAGTTTAATTGAAATACTTTGCGGTTTGTATAATATGTCTTTTTTAAAATATTGAAAAATAAATTTGAATGGGACTTTAGCCTTAATATATTCGACCTGATTTAAAATTTTATTAATTGTATTGATATATTCATTTACTTCAATATTACCAGCCAGTATATCATCATCTAGTTTATTAACCTTTACAAGATTTTCAATAATATTGATATCATTATAGGTAAAATTAATTGAATTAATTATAAAATAGAGTTTTTCCAGTAAATCAGCTATTATAGAAAATTTAATCCCATATTTATTATTAGAGATTGAAATCTTATTATTTGAAAACTCATAAAGTAAAGTTTTATAATCAAAGCTAACCAATCTTACAAAAAGCTCAAGATTTATAAATGTATCATTTAACTTATTAAAAGATGTATATGATATTTTATTGAAAAACAAGCTTAACCTTTTTTCTTTTTCATTTAAGTACACTTCTTTGTCGATAAGTTCATTTGAAGTATCAAATGATTTTGGTTCAAGATTAATAAGCTGACTTTTTATATCATCTTCAAAATATTCCTCGATCAAATTTGAAACAATTTTATTATAATACAAAGGGTCGCTAAAGTACTTATCAATCATTGGCATGCAAAGATCACAGCTTTCTGATAGTTTAATTATCATTTCCTCAAAATCATTAGTTAAGCAACTGGCTTTAAAATTTACTATAGCACCATTAATTGATATTATCTGCCTTTTTATATCTTCAAACATTCTATCTAAAACAACCTCTTCCTTTTTCTTACCTAAAAAAAATGAGGTTATCCATACCAATAATTTTGCTAAGAATGAATAAGAATGGTACATATTTTTTGCGATTTTTATGTGTTTTTGATAACTATTCTCTTTTATATCTATATCTAAATTTTCATCAAATTGAGGCTCATTTTTATCTTTTTTCAATTTATAAAGAAGTGATTTTCTTTCATCATCATCTAAGCTTTTGGATAATCTTTCGAATTCCGAATCATATTTATTTGAGCTCATAATGCATTATATACTTAATATTTAAATTTTGTCTACTTTATTTAATTATGAATTAATTATAAACAAATTTATGTTTTTTTAGGCAATTATTTTAATAAATATAATTTAAAAACTTCATTTTTAACCGAAAATTAATAATATTATTACCTTAATAACCTCGTTAAAAAAATAAGGAGTATTACAAGTTATATGATTTTAAGAAAAATATTGACTATTTTATTTATCACTTTAAGCATAAAATTATTCTGTGTTGAGATAAATGTAGACTCAAACAATGATGGGATACCGGATCGCTGGATCGAAATCGAGTTATATAAAGACTGGAGCAATCTGGATGTTAATAAAAACAATAAAGCAGATGAATCATGGTTTTACGTTGATACAAATAAAGTCTATTTTATTTCGTCTGAAAAACTGGATTCACAAAATAAAGGCAAGCCAAACATCTGGATAAAAAATGTTGTTGAAGGAAAAAATGTTACAACAAAAATTGAAGCAGACGAAAATAATAATGGCAAGATTAATTTAATCATAACTAAAAAAAATGATCAGATCATAATTAAACGGATGGATACGGATGATGATGGAATTTTTGATGTTGAAGATGAATTTAATTCTGTAGGATTGTTAATCAGGGAGTCTATAGATTCTAACAAAGATGGTATTTATGATGACCATTACTATTATAAAAGTGATCTTTTAGTAAAGGAAGAACTTGATACAAATTATGATAAAAAACCTGATGTCTGGGTGACTTTTAATTATAATCCTGATAATTCGATGAAAGAATGCATCATTGAAAGAGACAGTAATTTTGATGGAAAAATCGATGAATGGCATTACTCTGATGACAAAAGAAGGATCATAAGAGTAGAAAAAGACACAAATTTTGATGGGAAGGTAGATAGCATAAAAAAATATGATTGATGCTAAATTTGTATATGGCAAAAATCCCGTTAAAGAAAAGCTTAAAATTATAAAAGACGGCGAACTGTATTTAAAAGACGGAATCAATAAATCTCTTGTATTTGATATAATAAACAAAGCAAAATCAAAAAATATCAAAATTACATATTTAAACAGAGATAATTTTCAAAAAAAATTCGGAGATGATAATCAAGGAATTGTATTAAAAATTTATGAAGAATTTATTAATGATTTTAATGAAAAGGATATAATTGATTTATTAAAAGAAAAAAATGACTCTACAATAATTTTGCTTGACGGAATTAAAGACGTAGGAAATTTTGGAGCGATACTAAGAAGCGCACTTTTATTCAATGCTGATGCGGTAATACTACCAAAAGATAATTCTACACCGATAACGGAGGCGGTTATTAAATGCTCAAGCGGGGCAGTGTTTCAGCATAAAATTGCTTATGTGACCAATCTGTCCAGATTCATAGCTAAATTAAAGGATATTGGCTATTGGATCTATGCTGCAAGCAAATCCGGAGAGAGCATTGTAAATATTAAATTTAATGAAAAGCGGGCAATCGTTTTTGGAGAAGAAAGCAAGGGTATCAGGGAGCTAGTCAGAAAAAATTGTGACATGACTTTCAGTATCCCGACAAATGAAAAGCTGGATTCTTTAAATGTTTCTGTTAGTGCAGGGATAATCCTTTATGAAATTTACAAAAGATCGTTATTGAGTTAATATATCGTAATCCTGATTATTTATAGCTTTATTATCTATTATAATTCTAGGAGAATCTTTTTTTGTTTTTTCATTTTTTTCTTTTATAAAAATATCATCATCAAATACAATTTTAAAAACATCCATTGCATTTTTTACGGTAATAAATTCGATTTTGTTCTTTACAACTTTAGGAAGATCATCCAGATCTTTTTCATTTTCAAACGGTATCAATATTTTTTCTTTTTTATGTCTTAAAGCTGCCAAAGATTTTTCTTTTAATCCTCCTATAGGCAACACCTTGCCGGTAAGCGTAATTTCACCTGTCATAGCATATTTAGATTTCATCGGCTTTTTAGTTAATGCTGATAAAATACCGCATGTAATCGCTATTCCAGCTGATGGTCCGTCTTTTGGTATTGCTCCTTCAGGGAAATGAATATGCACATCATAATTTTTATAAAAATTCTTAATCTTTATATCAAATAAATGTGCGTTTGCCCTGATGTATGAAAAAGCCGTCTGAGCAGATTCTTTCATAACATCTCCAAGTTTACCGGTCAAAATAATTTTACCCGATCCCGGATACAAAACGACTTCAATAGGTAAAACCGATCCTCCAAATTCTGACCATGCAAGCCCATGTGATACTCCTATATCGAGATTTTCATCGATAGCCGATTGAAGATATTTTGGTTTACCTAAAAATTTAACCAGCTTTTTTTTTGTAATTTTTATTTCTTTTATATCTTTTTTTGTTGCAACAATATATCTCGCAATACGCCTGCAGATCGACGCTATCTGTCGCTGGAGGGATCGTACTCCGGCTTCCATCGTGTAATGACGTATAATATAGATTATCACATCGCTGGACATCGATATATTTATATTTTCAATCCCATTTTCTTTCTGCTCTCTGGGCATTAAAAATCGTTGTGCGATTTTTAATTTTTCATTTTCTGTATAGCCGGATATATAGATCAACTCCATCCTGTCAAGCAACGCATAAGGTATACCCTGCTTAGAATTAGCCGTAGTAATAAACATTACCTCTTTAAGATCATAAGGAATATCCAGATAATGATCAACAAACTGATTGTTTTGCTCAGGATCGAGCACTTCAAGCAAAGCACTTGCCGGATCTCCTCTAAAATCCGAGCTCATTTTATCAATTTCATCAAGTAAAAATATTGGATTAACTGTCTTGGCTTTTTTCATTGACTGGATAATTTTACCGGGCAATGCACCAAGATAAGTCCTGCGATGTCCTCTTATCTCTGCCTCATCTCTTACTCCACCCAAAGAAATCCTTATAAACTCCCTACCCAAAGCACGGGCAACGGATTTACCAAGGGAAGTCTTCCCTGTCCCAGGTGGTCCAACAAAACATAAAATTGGTCCCTTTGTAGAAGGGTTCAATTGTCTAACAGAAATAAATTCAAGTATCCTGTTTTTTACTTTTTTTAATGAATAATGATCCTCATCAAGAATTTTTTTTGCCAATGCAATATCTTTTGAATCTTCTGACTTTTTAGACCAGGGTAATTCAATTAGACAGTCTATATAATTTCGGATAACTCCGGCTTCAGGCGTGAATGAAGGTATTTTAATAAGTTTTTTAAATTCTTTCAATGCCTTATCTTTTACGGCTTCAGGCATCCCCAGAGTTACCAATTTTTTTTCAAAATCTTCAATAGATGAATATTCATCGCTATGGTTATTATTGCCCAATTCTTTCTGAATTTCTTTTATCTGCTCATTTAGAAAATATTCCTTTTGATTTTTGTCAAGTTTTTTACGCACTTCAAAATTTATCTTTTTTTCAAGCTGAATTATCTCAATATTTGAACTAATCAATTCGGCAAGCAAGGTAAGTCTTTTTAAAATATCTTCTTCTTCGAGTATCTCCATTTTTTTATCAAGTGTAGCCTTAAGATGAGGCAAGATAGCATTGATTAGCATATCTTCGTCTAACACACCTGTTATATTAACAACAACTTCTCTAGGCATCTTTGTTAAATTGATAAATTTTTTAAACTCTTTGAGTATTATATTCAATAAAGCTTCAGATTTTTTAGAATCATCAAGCTTTTGCAGTTTGATTCTTTCAACAATAACTTTTTTAACGTTATTTTCCTCAAAAAAAGATACGATCCTCGCTCTCTCAATAGCACTTATAGTAAGCTTTAAGATATTTTTATCCGGACCTAAGCTTACATCTTTTATCAATGCAATTATACCAGTAGTATATATATCCTGCATTTGAGGATTTTCAACATCTGCATTCTTCTGACAGGAAAGAAATAAATAATTATCATACAAAGATTTTGCTAAATTTACGGCTTCGATAGATTCACGTCTACCAACATAAAATGAAGCCTCAGCCCCCGGGAATATAATTATTTCCCTTAAAGGTATCAAAGGGTACTCATTTTCTTTTTTATTGAAATCTTTATTAATGCTCTTAATAATCTTCATGCCGTTTTCTCGCTGCCTTCTTTGACAATCTTTACTGGAAGATTATTATTAACAACTTCATCATCAATAATTATTTTTTTTACATCTTTGATTGATGGGATATCATACATCACATCAAGCATTATTTTTTCTACAATTGCTCTAATACCTCTTGCTCCGGTTTTTTGAGTTATCGCCTTTTTAGCAATTGCTTTAACAGCTTCTTCCTTAAATATCAACTCAATACCGCCTTCAAGAGATAATGACCATTGAAGCTGTTTTATAATCGAATTTTTTGGTTCGTTCATTATTCGTACAAGATCTTTTTCGGATAACGGATTTAAAGTTGAATAAATCGGGAATCTACCAACAAATTCCGGTATCATACCATATTTAATAAGATCATCAGGATGAAGGTGTTTAAACAAGCTCACATAATCTTTTTCACTGGCATCGATTAACTGAGCGCCAAAACCGATCTTTTTTGTATTTACCCTTGATTCAACTATTTTATCTAAGCCAACAAATGCACCGGTACAAATAAACAATATATTTGAAGTATTTATTTTAATACATTCTTGATTTGGATGTTTTCTTCCTCCCTGAGGTGGGACATTAGCCTCAGTACCTTCAATGATTTTTAACAAAGCCTGCTGTACCCCTTCTCCTGAAACATCCCTTGTAATTGAAACATTCTCACTCTTTTTAGCAATCTTATCTATTTCATCGATACAAATTATACCTTTTTCAGCAAGAGAAATATCATTATTAGCAGCCTGAATTAGCTTTAACAATATATTTTCTACATCTTCTCCAACATAACCGGCTTCGGTTAATGTGGTAGCATCTGCAATCGCAAACGGCACGTTCAATTTTTTTGCAAGTGTCCTGGCAAGAAGAGTTTTGCCAGAACCGGTAGGTCCTATTAAAAGTATGTTTGATTTATCTATCTCAACATCATGGAAATCCTTTTTTTTCTTAGGATCATTCCCATACAGTACTCTTTTATAATGATTATATACAGCAACCGATAAAACTTTTTTTGCATCTTCCTGACCGATTACATATTCATCAAGATAATTTTTTATATCTTTAGGCTTTGGCAATTCACTGCTATTAAAAATTTTAGCTAATTCTTCATCTTCAGATTTTTTTATTGCAACATGAGCCTTTTTAACACAATCAATACATATATTTGCATCAAATCCTTTAATATAACGCAAATCAAATTCTTCAATATTTCTACCGCAAAAAGAACAAATCTCTTGTGTTAAAAATCCATTACTCTTTTTCATTAAAAATTTAACCCCTTAAAATTATAAAATATTAATCTATAGTAATTTTAGAATAATTCATATATTAATTCAATATAATTTACAACAATTTTGAATGAAATAGAAATGTTTACATTATTTATTCATTTCGTGAAAGTATCTTGTCGATTAAACCATATTCAATAGCTTCTTTTGGTGACAAGAAAAAATCCCTTTCTACATCTTTTTCGATTTTGTCCATCGGCTGACCTGTTTTTTCTGAAAAGATTTGATTGATTTCTTTTTTTAGCCTTACTATTTCCTTAGCCTGGATCTGAATATCGGTTGCCTGACCACCAGCACCGCCCCAGGGTTGATGGAGCATCAGTCTGGAATGAGGTAACGCATATCTTTTACCCTTTGTACCGCTTGATAGGATCAATGCCGCTGCACTTACCGCCTGGCCTACACAGATTGTGCAGATATCTGGTTTTATATACTGCATAGTATCATAAATAGCCAGACCCGCAGTAACAGAGCCTCCCGGAGAGTTTATATAAAGGTATATATCCTTCTCAGCATCCTGACTTTCCATGAATAATAAAGTTGCAATAACTATATCGGATTCCCAGTCATCGATTGCGCCGCCTATATAAATAATATGATCTTTTGCTAATCTCGAAAAAACATCCCAGACTTCTTCACCCCTTGATGTTCTTTCAACGATTTTAGGAAGATAGCCGTGGCTTAAATTAAATTTAGGATCTAAACTGGAAATTATCATCAACTGTCCTTTATTTTGATTTTATTATGAAATTAATAATTATTTTTTAAAGATTTGTCAAGCTATACATAAAGGTATTTCACTTCTTTGGATAATAAAAATTATTTAAAATTGTTATTAAAAAGATCTTCTAACACTATTTTTTTGCCTTTTTTGATTTTAACATTATCATAAATAAAATCATAGGCTTTGGATATATCTACCTCATGTTTTATGCTTTCATATCTACCAGAATCCTTATACCTTTTTAACAATTCATCAACTGCTATCTTATATTTTGCTGAATATGGCTCTATATGCTTTTTTACTTCTTCTTCTGTCGCAGAAATATTTTCTTTTTTAATTATATCTTCTATTATTAAAGCCTTTTTAATCTCAGATAAAGCTCTGTCCCTCATTTTCTCTCTGTAAGTTTCCTTGGTAAGATTTTCAAGTTTAAGCATATTTTCGGCTTTTTTTTCATTGCCACCGACTCTATTTAAAATATCCTGATAATACATATCAAGCTGATATTCGACCATTGAATTTGGTATATCGCCCTGAAAAGTATCAACAAGTTTATCCAGAGCCTCGTTTATTACTTTGCTTTTAATAGAATCATCTGCAAATTTTTGGAGATTTTCTTTAACCTTATTTTTAAACTCCGCTACTGTTTTACACGTTTCATCTACCTGTTTAACAAATTCATCATTCAATTCAGGCAATTTTTCTTTTTTCACTTCTTTAACTTTAAGTTTTATTTTAAAAGTTTTACCTGCGAGATTCTCAGTTTCATCCTTAGGATAAGTTTTTTCGAATTCTTTTTCATCACCCTTTTTTAAACCGATTAAATCATCGCCCAATTTATAGATATCATAATTTTTACCAATATAAATATAATCATTTTCTTTTTTATAAACTTCATTACCGTTTTCTAAAACAGAATATTCCACCATTACTATATCATCTTTCTCGATTTTACCTTCTTTTGGCTCAATAGTAGCATACTCTTTTTGATAACTTTCGATTTCCTTTTCAATATCCTTGTTTTCGATCTTAACCTCATTCTTCTCGGCTTCGATATTTTTTAAGACTCCAAAACTGTACTCGGGGAATATGTCATAGGTTAATTCAAAAACATAATCATTTAACAAATCCGGCAATTTAAATTCTTCCATCTTCGGCACTGCATAAGGAAGAGGCTTTTTTTCAAGTTTATCTGCAATTTCTTTAAATGCTTCATCGATTATCTTTGACGCTGTTTCAGAGAGAACAGACTCTTTATATTTTGCTTCGATTATTGAAAATGGCACCTTGCCAACTCTAAAACCGGGAAACTGTACATTCTTTTGAATATCCAGAAGAATATTTTTATATTCCTTAGCAACATCCTCTTTTCCAACTGTTACTACCAATGAAACCTGAGATTTTTCCTTGCTTTTTGTTTCAAATGACACTTGCATTATATAAATTCCTTAAATTAATCAGTTTCGGTATTGTTAGCAAATTTTTTGAAAAAAGTCAAATTATAACTTACTGAGGGGACAGAGCTATACAAAATAATTAACCAACAGACTTTAAAATTCGACCGATTAAAATATATGCTATTGTTGTTTATATATAATTTTGATAATTAATAAGACAAATCAAAATGGAGTTACATATGAACATAACAATTATAAACGGAACATATCATAAGGATGGAGTTATTTCATCCTTAATTGATAGTTTTATCAATGGAGTTAAAAAAATTAATGATAAAGCTAATATAAACATCTATAATTTGATAGATATTGATACAAAATTCTGCAAAGGTTGTTCTAGTTGCAATAAAAATGATGGCAAAACAATAGGAGAATGTAGCATAAAAGACGGCACCGAAAAGATACTTCAGAATATGCTGGATAGCGATCTACTTGTATATGCCTGCCCGATTTATGAATACTCTATAACTGCTATAATGAAAAGATTCATGGAAAGAAGCATGCCGCTATTACTTCCCGGAAAAGGCATTCCAAAGTACAGAAATAAAATACGAAAGAATAAAAACGGAATAATTATTTTATCTTCAGGAGCACCAACACCGATAAATAAACTAATGGGGATGACCAAATATCCATTAATGATTTTAAAATGGTTTACCCGTGCCTTTGCCTGCAATAAAATTTTTAAGATTATTGCCGGTGGAATGCATGGAAGCAATAAGACTAAAAGAAAATACCTTAATGAATCATACAATCTTGGCATGAAACTCGCTTTAAAATTTAATGCGACTTTATAGGCACCTTATCATTTTAAAATTTGTGTTTATATTAATAATCATTATTAATATATGCCTATTGACAGTTATCTTTATTACTGCTATATAAGCCAATAAACTATTCTTGTATTATAAAAAATTTAAAAAACCCTCATTTATTGATTTTTTTCATACTTTATTAATTTAGGATTTAAAGTGAAATCAATAAGATATATAAAATTTGTTTTTTTTATTATCTTTTTACTTGCCTTATACCTTCCTGTCATAACCTTTGACTGGATATCAAAAGAATCGAAGTCAGAAAAAAGAAATTTAGCTAAATTACCAACTTTATTTAAAAGCGGCACCAAATTAAACTATAATTTTTTATCAGAAGTTGATGAGTTCATTGGAGATAGATTTGGATTAAGAAAATATTTTGTCATGTTTAATGCTGAAATTAAATATAAAATATTGAGAGATAAGGGTAATAATAGAGTTGCTATAGGTAAAAATGGATGGCTTTATCTTATAAGTGAAAAAAGCAATAATTTCAATGATTTAATGAAAAACAACGTGTTGGATAAAAATAGTTTAAATAAGGCTGTAAACTCTTTAAAAAATCGAGCCCAGTGGTGTAAAAAAAACAATATAAAATTTATTTTCCTTATATGTCCGGAAAAACATTCTATTTACCCTGAGTACCTCCCTATAAAAAGACCCGAAGGTATTACCTTAAGAGAGCAATTTACAGCAGAGTTAGAGAAGAATGGCATTGATTATATAGATCCTACCTCATACCTTTTAAAAATAAAAAAAGATATTCCTCTTTATTATAAAACAGATTCTCATTGGAATAATCTTGGGGCTTATTATGCATTTTTATTATTAAAAGAAAAAATAGAGAAACAATTCCCAAAAGTAACATTCCCTTCTTATAAATTCGAGACGCAAATTGTAAAAACAAAAGGACCCAACGATCTGACAGAATTATTAGGCATTGCAAATTATGAACATGATGCAGATGTGATATTTTCATATAAAAAATCAAAATTGGAAAATATTTATAATTCAAAGGATATAATATCTAATATTGACGATAATCTACTTATAGAAAGTATTTTTACTGCGGCTAATGGAGCACCAGTTAAAGCAGTAATATTTAGAGATTCTTTTTTCATCGCTTTAGGACCTTTTGTTTATCCTATGTTTTCAAATACATACACCAAATGGATAGTTAATAATCTAATGATGGAAGAAAAGGATAAAGAGCTAATATTAAAGGAAAAGCCCGATATCGTAATCTATGAAATGGCAGAACGCCGTTTAATTAATTTTTGTGATGATAATTATCTATTTAATGAGTAAAATTGGTGCCTAACCCCATTTAGGAAACCACCCCTTGCGTTAGATATACCGATAATA
>CAZHHK010000052.1:0-21454 GCA_964531405.1 uncultured Spirochaetales bacterium
CATATTTATAATAGCGAAGCAAGCTTCGGGGAATTAGACCCGAAGAGATTAAAGAGGTTAATAATGAAAAGATTGCTTCAGCACATTATTTTAATTATCATATTTACCGGATTTACATTATCCTTGATAAATTCCATGCCTCCACATCCGGATTTATTAAAAAAATATAAAAAAGAAAATAAAATGCAGATACTCAAAGAAAGATTTAGATCCGAAAAGATAAGAAGAATGAATGCAGTATCAAAACTCAATGCCAGTCCCTATTCAGGGGCAATGAAAGTTCCTGTGATTTTAATACAATTCCCTGCTGGATATGCATACAATAGTCCAAAAATAAGTAAAGAGGCAAATTTCAAATATGCAGGCTTAGGTTTTTTCATTTTTATTATCATAGGGATTATTTTCACAACAATCTTCGGTAGAAAAAAAAATATAAAAGGCTTCATGTTTATATTAATGATTGTTTTTTTATATCCTGTTTTATTTTATAATATCAATTGCCAGCCTCCTTATTCTGGAGGCGGTAGCTCAAGTAATGATGATGACACTTATTTAAGTTATTACAATAACTTATTTTTTGACTCTAACAGTACTACTACTTTTTATTCAAACCTTTTTGAAACTACAACTTATTCATTTAAAAAATACTATACTGATATGTCAAATGGCACTTTAACATTGGATTTTGATTTTTATGGTCCTTATACGGCTACCTATCCTTATAAATATTATGGTCAGAATATATTAGGATACGATATGCATCCTGCAAGTTTAGCCGGTGAAGCAGTTGATCTGGCAGAGGCGGCGGGTTGTAACTTTGCTCAATACGATAATGATAGTAATGGTAATGTCGATACGGTTATAATTATACATGCTGGAGCTGGCGAGGAAGCATCGGGTACTGATCCTAATTTAATATGGTCACACAATTGGACTTTAAGTGATGCACAAAGCTTTGGCGATGGCACTGGTGCAAGGACCTATGATGGCAAGACAATAGATAATTATACTATGCAGCCGGAATATATATTCACACCTGGTGACAGTACAATCGGCGTTTTTTGTCATGAATTCGGACATGCACTTGGCTTAATGGATCTCTATGATATTGATTATAATACCTGGGGAGCAGGAGACTGGTCATTAATGGCATCAGGATCATGGAATGGGACAAATGGTAATAGACCTGCACCATTACTAGCATGGGAAAAAAGTGAGCTTGGCTGGATAACAATTACAGACGCTGCAAGCGGAGTAAATACAGTGACGGATGTTGAGGATAGTCATACGGCATATAAAATTTCTACTGGTTATTCTTACTCAGGCGGAGCACAATACTTCCTGATAGAAAATAAACGTAAGGAAGCGGATAATTACTGGAATGCGGATTTACCTGGACAAGGATTGTTAATTACTCTTATAGATGAATATTATATTAATTCCGCCAGATCATCAAACAGAATCAACTCAAGATATAACGGCATCACTAATGCTCACGGAGTAACAATTATTGAAGCCGATGCTACTTCAAACACAATAACTGATTGGCATTTATGGAAAAGTCCATATGTTTCTAATAATTCTGGGAGTTCGACGGACACCTTTTATAGCGGCAACAAAACCAGTTTAACCCCATCGACAACGCCAAATAGCTACAGGAATGCTTATTTAAGTCCTTCCAGCGTGACCAGAGTGGACTCTGGAGTATCAATAACAGCTATAAGTGCTCAAGGCGACTCAATGACTTTTACTTATACACCATAGAAAATAGATTTTAATATCTTCATTTTATTTGATACAAATTTGGACATTTACTCTTTATTATTCCCAAAGATTATGATATATTTCATGCAATAATTTTTAATTAAAAAATAAAGAGGTTTACCAATTAATTATGGATGAAAATAAAAATGCTCCATCTGATTTTATTAGAGACATTATTGAAGAAGACATTAAAAACAATAAGAATAATGGAAATGTTGTAACAAGATTCCCACCCGAACCAAACGGATATCTGCACATAGGTCATGCAAAATCTATATGCCTTAACTTTGGTATTGCCCAGCAGTACAATGGCAGATGCCACCTTAGAATGGATGATACCAATCCGTTAAAAGAAGATGTTGAATATATAGACTCGATTATGGAAGATGTAAGATGGCTTGGGTTTGACTGGGGCAAACACATGTACTATGCCTCGGATTATTTTGATAAATTATATGAATATGCTGTTGAATTAATCAAACTCGGCAAAGCTTACGTCTGCTTTTTAAATGCAGATCAAATCCGTGAATACCGTGGGACATTGACAGAGCCCGGTAAAAATAGCCCATATCGGGATACTCCTATTGAGGAAAACTTAAAGCTTTTTGAAAAGATGAAAAATGGCGAGTTTAAAGATGGCGAATGTGTATTGCGTGCAAAAATAGACATGGCGAGTCCTAATATAAACATGAGAGATCCGGCTATTTACAGAATAAGGAAAGCCTCACATCATCGTACAGGCGACAAATGGTGCATATATCCTATGTATGATTTTGCACATTGTATTTCTGATATGCTAGAAGGCATAACCCACTCTATCTGCACACTAGAGTTTGAAGATCACAGGCCTTTATATGATTGGTATCTTGACACACTAAAAACCCCATGTCATCCTCAACAGATCGAATTCGCAAGACTTAACCTTACATATACGGTGATGAGTAAAAGAAAACTTTTAGAATTAGTACAAAATAATATTGTATCAGGCTGGGATGATCCAAGGATGCCTACCATTTGTGGTTTCAGACGAAGAGGCTATACTCCCGAAGCCATAAGGTCATTTGCCGAGAGAATAGGAGTTGCAAAAAGGGATAGCATGGTTGATCTTGCCTTGCTTGAACACTGCTTGAGGGAAGATCTAAACAAGAGAGCACAGAGAGTCATGGTTGTATTAAATCCTTTAAAGGTTATAATAACAAATTACCCCGAAGATAAAACGGAAGAAGTTGATGCTGAGAACAATCCTGAAAATCCCGATGCGGGGACAAGGAAAATAAAATTTTCAAGAGAGATATATATAGAAAAAGATGATTTCAAAGAAGATCCACCAAAAAAATTCCACAGACTATCTCCAGGCAAAGAGATAAGATTAAAGCATGCTTATTATATCAAATGCATAGATTTTAAAAAGGACCCTGTAACAGGTGAAATACTCGAAGTTTACTGTACCTATGACCCTGAAACAAAAGGAGGCTGGTCAAATGATGGGAGGATCGTAAAAGGCACCTCACACTGGGTTAGCGCAAAACATGCAGTTAAAGTAAAAGTAAGGCTCTACGAAAATTTATTCAATATAGAAGATCTTAACAATATTGAAGAAGGCAAAGATTACAGGGATTACTTAAATCCAAATTCTTTAAAAACAATTGATGATTGTTTTGCTGAAGAAAGCTTATTAAAGGCGAAAATCACAGATAAATTTCAATTTTTAAGACAGGGCTATTTTTGCTTAGATAAAGACTCAACAGAAGGCAATCTGATATTTAATCGGACTGTATCATTAAAAGACAGTTGGTCAAAGATTGAAAAAAAAATTGATCCTAATCCGGACAGTCAGTAAATTAATAATAATTACTTTTAAAAATTATTATTTTTATATCTAAAATATTCATTTATCTCATAAAATTTTTAGTCAATTAGGATGAATTTATCATTTTCAGCACTTTCTTATAACTAAATTCTTTCATACCATTTTCAAAAAGCATATCCGCCAATAAAAAAGCATCTTCTAAAGGTTTAATATTAAGATAAGGTATAGCAATACATCTCATAAATGCTCTTTTAGCCGCTTCAACTCCATGCTTGCTATCTTCAATCACAATACAATTTTCAGGGTTAACATTCAACCTTTTTGCAGTGGCTAAAAAAATATCCGGTTCAGGTTTACTTTTACCTATATCATCGGCAGAAATAATAACATTAAAATATTTTTTCAAATCTAAATTTGTAACAAGTTCTTCAAGGATATAATCAGTCGTACCCGAAGCGATAGCCATCGGTATATTTTTATTAAAAAGAATTTTTATCAGTTTAAACATGCCTTTATAGATTTTAGTATTTTTTCTGGCAAGATCAATGTAATAGTTATTTTTTAATTTTATCATTTCATCAACATCAATATCCAGTTTATATCTTGTCTTTAACTCATTCATCATCGCCTGATTGCCGACGCCTATGAATTCTTCCTTCATTTTCATCGTAAAATCAATGCCAAATCTTTTCATCAATAATCTGTCTGCTTCATAATAATTTTCTTCACTGTCGATAATAGTGCCATCAAAATCAAAAATTACAGCTTTAACAGGATATTTAGGTTTTCGTTTAATTCGTTTTGATATTTCAATCACATTGCCTTCAGGATCTTTGATTTCAAGTTCCCTGTAGCCATCGCCTGTATCACGTGAACTTTTTGATATTTTCACCCCGAGTTTTATCAATCTTTTCTCTTCTTTATCCACATCATCAACGGTAAATGACAGATGAGAATAACCAGTTGTTTTATTATTAATTACATTTGAATCGTCAAATTTAAGCAACTCGATATAGGTATTGCCTTTTTGCAAAAAAACTGTTTTCAAGCCTTTTGTATTCCTGCTTACATAAAAATAGTCTTCTTTAAAGCCTAATACTTTTATATAAAAAAGCCTCATTGAATACAAATCATTAACATTGATCCCTATATGTGAAATCTTCATCTCTTTTATTACTCCGTCATATTTTCATGCTTTATATCATATAATTTTTTAAAGTCAATTTATCTTAGCCTAAAATATTTCAAAATTATCAAAAGGCAGTTTTATAACATTTTCACCGCTCAAATTAGAATCATTAGAAACATATAAAAATATTTTTTTATCCTGACAAATATTAAGTATTTTATTATCAGGTTTATCATTAAAAGATATAAAAGCGGTTTCAAATCCATTATTATAATAAAAATCATAAATTTGAGGATTTAGATCAGCCGGTATCAACACTTCAATTTGTTTTGAAAAAAGGTCTTCCCCAGAATAATTAATACTTTCTCTATACCTGTCATAGTAATTTATATTCCTTAAAAAAATATCTTTTAATCTTTTAATAATTTCCAGTGATCCGGTTGATCTAGCAACAAAATAATGTATATGAAATATTTCCGGAGAATTATCATACAACGATGTAAACATTCTTAACAGAAGATCATACTTACTGACATCATCAAAAAATAATGAACCAGTTTGATAATAAGGAGTCCGCTCCAATTCTACAAAAGAATCAGGATATTTAAGAATATAAAATCTCTTTGCATCATTTATCCTTATTCTCTCATAATAAGAATGAGACTTTTCGGACTCAAGATAACCATATATATTTTTAATTCCCTGTAAATCAATAGATTGATTTTTTAAAATAAAATATGGCGGATTTTTATCATAGATAATATTAATGCTATCTGCTTTTTTTTCGAGCTCTGTCCCCGGTAGCACCTGCAGATGATAAAAACTCGAATACTTTAAAATATTATTTTTATCTAGCAATTCAATTGTTTCATAAAGATTATTCTCAGTATCCCCTGGAAGCCCTATTATAAAATCAATAATAGGATTTAAGCCTTTTTCAATTATTTTCAAAGACAAATTTATCGGATTATAATTTTTATATTTTCTGCTATGATTATTTAATATTTCCTTTTTAAAAGTTTGAACACCAAATTCAATTTCTTTAAAACCAGCAAGATACATTAAATCAATCTCATCGTCAGTCAACATTTCAGGACGTAACTCTCCAAAAAGTTTTATATCCTTGCCTGTTATTCTTTTTTTTTCGATAAAATAATCCAAATAAAGCTTAAATCTTTTTTTATCCCTGTTTAATGTCGGCGACAGAAGATAAATTTCATCTATATCTTTTTTAAAAATTTCATCAACAGATTCTTTAAATTTGTGAAAATCTAAAGAACAAATATTTTTCCTTGCTTTTGCATAAGCACAGTAATTGCAGTTAAACGGACAACCGCGTTCAACTTCCAAATAGAAAAATTTATCAAAAATATAATCATCCGTTTTAATTGCATACTGCGGATATAACAAATTGATATCCTTTTCATCTTTCATATAAATTATTTTTCTCTGCAAAAAATCATTAATTTTATTTTTATCTATTGTCTGAATAAACGATTCTCCCTCACCTACGACAACGATATCAAAATATTTTATATATTTTTCATTCTGGATTTCAGGACCGCCAGTAATAGTTATTATTTTTTGTTTTCTTAATTCCTTTGATATCGCAATATTTCTCTCGATATTCCAGACATAAGAGCTAAATCCTACAACATCAGATTTTAAATTTAATATATAATTTACTATACCTTTATTGTTGAGTCGGTCAGTAACATCCCTGGAGAGCTTTATTATTGTATTATTTTTATTCGAATTTATAATAAATGAATAATCCGCAAAAATCTGATGATTTGCCCTCTGGTACTCATCATAAATCTCAGGCACAGGCAGATTAAAAATCACTATCCTCATTGTAATCAATCCCGTTACATAATATATTATCTTTTTTTTAAAAATAAAACTATTAATTTTAAAAGAGCTACAAAATTATCCCCATCTACCCAGAGACTCAAGTATGAATATAAGCTAGTTTTTATTATGCAACACGAAAAATTTGTAAGTCCTAAAAAATTTAATATTGCATAAATAGTTATTTTTTCGTAATAT
Organism: uncultured Spirochaetales bacterium; assembly: GCA_964531405.1. GTDB lineage: Bacteria > Spirochaetota > GWE2-31-10 > GWE2-31-10 > JAFGQB01 > CAZHHK01. The sequence goes on from CAZHHK010000052.1 coordinate 6,753, forward strand.
ACACTTTTTTTTTAGAGTAAATTAAATTTAAGGATCCAAATTGAGTACTTTATATAAAATCATAGATAATCCTGAAATCAATATGGTCAAAGGTTTTTATGCCAATGGAATTCACTGCGGATTAAAAAAAGAAAACCAGCTTGATCTTGGGATGGTTTACTCAGAAGTAAAAACGAATACCTTTGCAATGTATACGACAAATAAGATTAAAGGCGCACCTCTACTGGTGGCTAAAAGGCATTTAAAAAACAACAATTGCCGGATTTTGGTTGTAAATAGTAAAGTAGCAAATACATGCACGGGGACAGAGGGTATAAAAAATTCCGAATTGATTTGTCATGAAGCAAGCAGATTATTCAATCTAAAAAAAGAAGATTCAATACACATGGCGACTGGAGTAATTGGTCAACAATTGCCGGTTGATAAAATAACAAATGGCATTGCAAAGTTAAAGGAAATAATCAAAGATAAAAATCCCAATAATTTCAGTAAAGCCATAATGACTACCGACACATTCCCAAAAATAGTTGGAGTTAAATTTAATATAAATGGTAAAGAATGCACGATTGTCGGTACAGCTAAAGGCTCCGGCATGATCTATCCAAATATGGCTACAATGCTGGCATTCATTTTTACCGATGTTGATATAAATCCTCAATTATTGAATATGGCTTTTAAAAACTCAATTAATAAAAGCATAAATGCAATTACCGTTGATGGGGACACAAGCACGAATGATTGCGCGATTATATTCGCCAATGGAATGGCCGTAAATAAAAGGATAAAAAATAAGAATTCTTTTGAATTTAAAATATTTAAAAATTCACTTAATTATGTTACAACAACCCTTGCAAAGATGCTCGCTCGAGACGGAGAAGGTGCAACAAAACTTGTTGAAATAAATATAGATAAGGCTAAATCAAAAAAGGATGCACGAAAAGCCGCTATGGCAATTGGTAATTCAAATCTTGTTAAGACAGCAATATTTGGCGAGGATGCCAACTGGGGTAGGATAATGTGCGCATTGGGCTACAGCGGAATAAAATTTGATCCTGATAAAACTGATCTTTATATTGGAGATATACTTTTATTCTCAAAAGGTACAGGTGCCAAATACAGCGAAGAAGAAGTAAGTAAATTATTGAAAGAAAAAGAAATTAAAATAAATATATGCCTTAATAACGGCAGTAAAAGTTTTACTGCATGGACATGTGACTTAAGCTATGATTATGTAAAAATAAATGGAAGTTATAGATCCTAATTTAAGAGGAGACAAGTATGGAAAAAATAATTGAAAAAGCAGAAATATTGATGGAGTCTTTGCCTTATATAAAAACATTCGCATCAAAAACATTCGTAATAAAATACGGTGGTGCTGCAATGACCGATGAAGAGCTTAAGAAAGAAGTGATGCGCGATATTATTCTTTTAAAATATATTGGCATTAAGCCAGTTATCGTTCACGGCGGTGGACCAATAATAAACACATACCTTGACAAAATAGGTGTTAAACCTAAATTCGTAAATGGTTTAAGAGTCACTGATAAAGAGACAATGGAAGTAGTCCAGATGGTTTTAATCGGTTTAATTAACCAGGAAATTGTCGGATTATTGAATCATTTTGGCGGCAAAGCTATCGGTTTATCTGGCATCGATGCTAATTTAATTGTTTCAACCAAACATATGCCGGAAACAAAATATGATCCGCAAACAAAAAAGGAAGAATTGGTAGATCTCGGTTTCGTTGGCGAGATCGAAAAAATCGATCCAAAGCCTATAGAAAGCCTGTGCGAAAAAGGTTTTATCCCTGTTATTGCTCCCATAGGCATCGGTGTTGACGGACAGACATACAACATCAATGCTGATACTGTTGCAGGTGAAGTAGCAAAGGTCTTAAAGAGTGAAAAACTTGTCATGCTTACAGATGTTGATGGTATCTATGAAATCGCAAACAACAAATCAACAAAAATAAATGCATTAACATACGACAAAGCAATGCAGATGATCGCAAATAATCAAATTTCCGGTGGAATGATACCAAAGGTTAAAGCTTGCCTTAACGCAACAAGTAATGGTGTAAAAAGAACTCATATTATAGATGGTAAGGCAAAACATTCACTACTTCTGGAAATATTTACAGACAATGGCATAGGCACAATGGTCACAAGAGATTAATTTTGGGAGAAAATTTATAATGGGAATAATCGGCGACTGTGATGAGTTAATATTAAATACCTATAAAAGATACCCTCTGGTTTTTATCCGGGGGATTGGAGTTTATCTTTATACGGATGATGGCAATAGATATCTTGATATGGGAAGTGGTATTGCAGTAACTTCTTTAGGACATTCTCATCCAAGATTATCCACAGCCATTGAAAATCAGGCGAAAAAATTAATTCACACAAGCAATCTATATTATACGTTCCCTCAGACAGAACTTGCCTACAAACTTGTCAGAGCATCGGTTTTCAACAAAGTATTTTTTTGTAACTCTGGTGCCGAGGCAAACGAGGCAGCCATAAAATTATCAAGAAAGCATGGCAAAGCATCGGGTAATAAGGATAAATTTGAAATAATTACAATGAAAAATTCTTTTCATGGCAGGACAATGGCAACGGTTACTGCAACGGGACAAACCAAGTATCAAAAAGGCTTTGAACCGCTTTTACCTGGTATTAAATATGCAGAATTTAACAATGAAAAATCATTAACCGAACTTGTAAACGAAAATACTTCTGCAGTGTTTATCGAACCTGTACAGGGTGAAGGTGGAATTCATCTGGCTGATAAAAATTTTATAAAAACAGCACGAAAACTCTGCGATAAATATAACGCATTATTAATATTCGATGAAGTACAAACAGGAGTGGGAAGGACAGGTAAACTTTACTGCTATGAGCACTTCCTTCCTATAGAACCTGACGTAATAACCACAGCTAAAGGGCTTGCAGGCGGTTTACCGATAGGAGCGATGCTTTTAAAAGAAAAATTTGCCAATCTTTTGGGACCTGGTGAACACGCATCTACATTCGGCGGCAATCTATTATCTTGTGTTGCTGCATCAACTGTACTTGATGTTATCGCAGAGCAAAAACTTCTTGAAAATGCCGATAAAATGGGTAACCTTTTACGAAAAAGACTCCACGATTTAAAATGGAAGCATAAATCCATTACCAAGATCAGAGGTATAGGCCTACTAAACGGGATAGAGATCAATTTTAAAGCAACAGACCTTGTCAACAAACTTATTGAAAATTTCATTCTTACAATACCAGCCGGAGATAATGTTGTAAGGATAATGCCTCCACTAATAATAAATCAAGATAACATTGAAGAATTCATTTTTGGTCTTGAAAAATCATTGTCCGATTTTAAATAAAAATATGGGGCCAGAGCTTTATAAAAAATTAAAAATTTTACAATAATTAAAGCTCTGACCCCATAATACTTTATAAAAAATTGTAAAAAAAGTATAATATTCTTGAATATTATGTTTATATAGTAATTCAAAATATCAAAATCAAAATAACCTAGAAATAGTTATAAAAACTTTTTAGGATATAAGATTTTGTATAAGCCACTCTTTTAAGATATATAAATAATCTTGATATATGATGACTGGCGTTTTCTGTAATTTTACAAATTTTAAAAGGGTTATAAAAAATTGAAAAAGAATAAAAAAGCTTATTTAGTCCTTGAAGACAATACTATTTATGAAGGATATTCATTTGGTTATCAGGGTTATTCTGAAGGAGAAGTTGTATTCAATACAGGGATGACAGGCTATCAAGAAGTACTAACAGATCCATCGTATTCCGGACAGATTGTTACAATGACTTATCCTCAAATCGGCAATTACGGATTTATTCCGGAAGATGTAGAGTCAAATAAGATTCAGGTAAGAGGCTTTGTTATAAAAGAGTACTGTGATCACCCAAGTAACTATCGAAGTAAATCAACAATTGGTGAATATCTTGAAAGAAACAAGATAGTGGGAATTCATAATATCGATACAAGATCCTTGACCAAAAGACTGAGAAATTACGGTACTATGAGGGGCTATATTACTACTGAAGAATCATCAAAGGAAAATTTATTAAAAAAAGTCAGTAAAGTCGCCGATATATCACAACTTGATCTGGTTAAAGAAGTAACTACAAAAAAAGAGTATGTTTATGATGGTAATGGTTTGCATATCGGTATCATGGATTACGGAATGAAATATAATATTGCATATAATTTCAACAAACTGGGTCATAAGGTTACCGTACTTCCGGCAGAATATGATTCTAAAAAAGTCCTGGATAAAAAATTCGATCTCCTGCTTTTATCAAATGGTCCCGGTGATCCTCAGAAAGTTACTTATGGAATCCAGCTTGTCAAAGAATTAATAGGCAAACTGCCAATTGCTGGTATATGCCTTGGACATCAGATACTCGGACTTGCTCTCGGTGGTACAACCTATAAGCTAAAATTCGGGCATAGAGGATCAAATCATCCAGTAAAAAATTTGATAACAGATAAAGTCTGGATTACAACCCAGAATCACGGTTATGCTGTAAAGGATGATTCATTGCCAAAAGACGTTGAGATAACACATATAAATCTTAATGACAATACAATTGAAGGATTAATGTGTAAATCAAAAAAAATATTCTGTGTTCAGTTTCATCCTGAAGCTGGTCCAGGACCTGAGGATTGTCATCATATCTTCAAAGATTTTATTGAAGTTTTGTGTAAATAGAATGAATAATAATCGGAGTGTAGTAATAGATGCCTTTAAATAAAAATTTAAAAAGAGTCATGGTAATCGGATCCGGCCCAATTATTATTGGACAGGCTGCAGAATTTGATTATGCCGGCACTCAAGCATGTAAAGCTCTAAGAGAAGAAGGACTGGAAGTAATTTTAGTTAACTCAAATCCTGCGACAATCATGACCGACATCAACATGGCAGACAGGATTTACCTTGAGCCTTTAACGGTTGATTCTGTTGAAAAAATAATTGCCAAAGAAAATCCAGATGGATTACTGCCAACGCTTGGCGGCCAGACAGGTTTAAATCTTGCGGTGGAGTTATTCGAAAAAGGAATTCTATCTAAATATAACGTTAAGCTTCTTGGCACATCCGTTGAGACAATAAAAAAAGCAGAAGACAGGGAATTATTTAAAAATTTAATGAATGAAATCGGAGAGCCTGTACCTCCAAGTAAAATAGTAACAACTATCCAGGATGCTGTGGATTTTGCTAGCGAGATTGGCTATCCTGTAATTATACGACCGGCTTATACTCTTGGAGGCTCAGGCGGTGGTATTGCAGAAGATGAAGAATCATTGATTTCTATTACAGCAAGAGGTTTAAAAAATTCGCGCATAAGTCAGGTTTTGATAGAAAAATCCGTTGCTGGCTGGAAGGAAATCGAATATGAGGTTATGCGTGACTCCAATGATACATGTATAACTATCTGTAATATGGAAAATCTTGATCCTATCGGTATTCATACTGGTGACAGCATTGTTATAGCACCAAGCCAGACGTTATGTGATAAAGAATATCAAATGTTAAGATCTGCTTCATTAAAAATTATCAGGGCTTTAAAGATTGAAGGCGGATGCAATGTCCAGCTTGCTCTTGATCCTTATTCAAAAAATTATGTAATAATTGAGGTAAATCCAAGGGTGTCAAGATCATCAGCCCTTGCATCAAAAGCGACAGGTTATCCTATAGCCAAGGTTGCTGCTAAAATCGCTATAGGCTTAAGACTAGATGAAATACAAAACTCTGTTACAAAAAAAACTCTTGCAAGCTTTGAGCCAACAATCGATTACGTAGTAATGAAAATACCAAGATGGCCGTTTGATAAATTTCATTCTGCTGACAGGACGCTGGGAACACAGATGAAGGCAACCGGCGAGGTTATGGCGATCGACAGGACTATTGAAGGCTCGATCATGAAGGCTATACGATCTCTTGAAATAAAAGTCGACGGTCCTTTCATGAAAGAAATATCAGAGATGGATAGCGAAGTCCTAAAAGAATATCTAAAACTTGTCGATGACAGAAGATTGTTTGTTATATTTGAATTGATACGAAGGAAAATGTCTATTGAAGAAATACATAAAAGGACTAAGATTGATCTGTTTTTTTTAACAAAACTCGAAAATATTATAAATCTGGAAAATAAAATAAAAGATAAATTTTCAAAAGAAATTGTTTTATCAAATAATAAACCGTCAGATGATATAATTGATCTTTTACGAGTAGTAAAGAAAAATGGATTTGGCGATACATACATTGCAAAGCTAATAGGTGTTACTCATTTAGAATTCCGATCTTTTAGAAAAAAATGCGGGATTATTCCAGTATATAAAATGGTTGATACCTGTGCTGCTGAATTTGAAGCTGTTACCCCATATTTTTACTCAACCTATGAAGAAGAAGATGAAGTCGCTGTATCAAACAAACGCAAAGTTATTGTATTAGGATCTGGTCCTATCCGCATAGGGCAAGGCATAGAGTTTGATTATTGTTCAGTACATTCGGTCTGGGGTCTTGATGAAGAAAACGTTGAATCAATAATAATAAATAATAATCCAGAAACTGTTAGTACAGATTTTGACACCAGTGACAAGCTTTACTTTGAACCATTGAATCCTGAAGATGTTTTAAATATAATTGATAAAGAAAAACCAGAAGGTGTAATAGTCCAGTTTGGTGGACAGACTGCAATTAACCTTGTAAAACCGCTTCATGATGCAGGTGTAAAAATACTTGGCACCTCGATTGAAGGCATCGATGCAGCTGAAGACAGAAAAATTTTCAATGAGATGCTTTTTTCAATCGGCATAAGGCAACCTGAAGGAAGCTCGGTTTATTCTTATGATGAAGCTCTTGGCGTTGCTCATATGCTTGATTATCCTGTACTGGTACGCCCTTCTTATGTTATCGGAGGGCATGCCATGGAGATTGTCTACAATGATGATGAATTATTCCAGTATATGCGGTTTGCAACACAGGTAAGCCCTGAGCGTCCGGTTTTGATTGACAAATATTTAATAGGCAGGGAAGTCGAAGTGGATGCGATATGCGACGGTGAAGATGTATTGATCCCCGGTATATTTGAACATATCGAAAGAGCGGGGGTACATTCTGGAGACTCAATGGCTGTATTCCCGACCTTTAATCTTAACGAAGAAGAAATAAAAGTGCTTGTTGATTACACCGTGAGAATAGGCAGAAAACTTCAAGTTAAAGGATTAATGAACATACAATACGTTATTCACAATAACAGAATATACTGTCTTGAGGTAAATCCAAGAGCATCAAGGACTGTGCCTATTTTAAGTAAGGTTACGGGTGTAGAGATGGTCAATATTGCTACAAAAATTATGCTCGGCAAAACCTTAAAAGAAATGGGATTTATACACGGCTTGTTAAAAAAACCCGATTATTATACTGTAAAAGCTCCAGTGTTTTCTTTTGACAAACTTAAGATGCTGGAAACCAGCCTTGGTCCAGAGATGAAATCGACAGGCGAAGTACTAGGGCTTGGTATGACTAAAACTGAAGCTTTGTTTAAGGCAATGATAGGCAGCGGCCTTAACGTACCAAAAAGTGGAGCCGTATTGTTATCTATCGCACAACGTGATAAAAATGAAGCTCTTGAAGTAGCATTACGACTTCAAAGACTGGGTTTTAGATTATATGGCACAAAAGACTCATATAAATTTTTTAAAAATAATGGTATAAATATAGAGCTTGCATTATCTCCCGGAGAAGGCTCCCCCAATGTACTTGATATGATGAAAGATAATAAAATTGATCTAGTATTTAATACTCCTACAAAAGGTAAAAGCCCTACAAAACTTGGATTTAATATAAGAAGAAGAGCTGTTGAGTTTAAAATCCCATGCATTACATCAATTGATACAGCGTTAAGCGCTATTAAAGTGCTTGAAGAAGAAAAAATGGGAAATAATACATCTATAATGGCTTTAAATGATTATATTAAAACTTTAAAATAAGTTTGTAATTAATTATTTGATACCTTATTAACACGATTAAGTAATCGATCATGAAATATTTGACTCATTATGCAATGCGAGGAATTTCTACATCTTGCTAATTAAATATTGACTCAAATGAATTCTTAATCTATAATCCAGTCAAAAATTTCTATATTAATCAGGAATAATAATATGCAGGAATATAATTTTAAGATTATCGAAGCAAAATGGAAAAAATACTGGGATGAAAATAAAACTTTTAAAGTTACTGAAGATGAAAGTATAAAGGAGAATAAAAGACTTTACGTACTTGACATGTTCCCCTACCCATCCGGCAGTGGCCTTCATGTAGGACATCCTGAAGGATATACAGCAACAGATATTTATACACGATATAAACGAATGAACGGTTTTAACGTGCTTCATCCTATGGGATTTGATGCTTTCGGACTTCCTGCCGAAAATTATGCAATAAAAACCGGTACTCATCCAGCTGAAACCACCTATAAAAATATCGATATATTCAGGAAACAGATAAAATCATTTGGATTCTCCTATGATTGGGACAGAGAGATTGCAACCTGTAATCCAGATTACTACAAATGGACCCAATGGATATTCCTACAGTTATTCAAACATGGGCTTGCTTATGAGGATAACGTCCCAATAAACTGGTGCCCAAATTGTTTAACCGGACTTGCCAATGAAGAAGTAAAAGACGGCAAATGCGACAGGTGCGACTCTGTAATAGAACGCAAACGTATACGACAATGGATGCTTAAAATTACCAAATACGCTGACAGGCTCTTAAAAGACCTTGATCTCTTGGATTGGAATGACTCTATAAAATTAATGCAGGAAAACTGGATTGGCAAAAGTGAAGGTGCCGAAGTTGATTTTACAGTAGAAAAAACCGGTGAAATCTTACGTATTTATACAACAAGACCTGACACACTGTTTGGTGCTACTTACATGGTGCTGGCACCAGAGCACCCACTTGTATCTAAAATAACAACAAAAGAATACCAAAAACAAGTAGAAGCTTATGTAGATAAAGCTACAAAAGAATCAGACTTGCAAAGAACCGAATTAAATAAAGAAAAAACTGGCGTCTTTACTGGAGCTTATGCTATTAATCCCGTGAATAACAAAAAAATACCAATCTGGATATCTGATTATGTTTTAATAAGCTATGGTACTGGAGCCATAATGGCTGTGCCTGCGCATGACGAGAGAGACTTTGAGTTTGCAAAAAAATTCAATCTTCCAATTATTCAAGTTGTAAGCAAAGACGGCTCATTATATGAATTAAAAACTGCTGAAACTCTTGATGGAATCGCAGTTAACTCCGGCGAGTTTGACGGATTAAAAACTCCTGAATTCAAAAAAAGAATAACAGAATGGCTTGAAAAAAATAACAAAGGCAAAAAAGCAATTAATTATAAACTGCGGGATTGGGTTTTTTCCAGACAGAGATACTGGGGCGAGCCATTCCCTATTGTACATTGCGAAAAATGCGGTGTTGTACCGTTAGATGAAAAAGATCTACCTCTAAAGCTCCCTGATGTCAAATCATATAAACCTACTGGCACAGGTGAATCCCCTCTTGCATCTATAGATGAGTGGGTAAATACGACCTGTCCTAAATGTGGAGGCAAAGCAAAAAGAGAAACAAACACAATGCCCCAATGGGCAGGAAGTTGCTGGTATTATTTGAGATTTACAGATCCCAAAAATGACAAGGCTCTTGCTAGTGAAAAAGCTATAAAATACTGGACTCCGGTAAATCTTTATGTAGGTGGCGCAGAACATGCTGTTTTACATTTACTGTATGCCAGATTCTGGCATAAATTTCTTTTTGATATTGGAGTTGTTCACACACCCGAACCATTTATCAAACTAAGAAATCAGGGAATGATTTTAGGTGAAAACGGCGAGAAGATGTCCAAATCGAGAGGTAATGTCATTAATCCAGATGATGTAATAAATGAGCATGGAGCAGATACTTTAAGAATGTATGAAATGTTTATGGGACCACTATCTGTAGATAAGCCATGGAATACTCAAAGCATTTTTGGCGTTAGGCGATTTTTAGAAAAAATATGGAGACTTTTTGAAAAAGAAGTTAAGACTGATATTTCTGTTTCAGATGAAGTTGAAAAATTATTTCATAAAACAGTTAAAATAGTCGGCGAAAAAATTGAAAACCTTGAATTTAATACTGCCATTAGCCAGATGATGATCCTTGTAAATGCTTTGCAAAAGGAAGAAAAATTGAATAAAGAAATGATGAAGGATTTTATAAAAATTCTTCATCCATTTGCACCCTTTATTACTGAGGAATTATGGGAAATACTTGGTGAAAAACCATCAATACTCTTTCAAAAATGGCCCGCTTACGATCCGGCAAAAGTCGTCGATGATACTGTAACGGTTGTTTTCCAGATTAACAGCAAAAATAGAGCAGAAGCACAATTACCCAAGGACACTCCTCAAGATGAGCTGTTAAAAGCAGCTTTAGCAAATGAGAAGATTGCAGATTTATTAAAAGGCAAAGAGATTATTAAAAAAATCGCCGTTGTAAACAAGCTTGTTAATTTTGTAGTGAAATGATGATTTATTATTTTATCTTTTTCCCTGTATCCCAGGCTTTTGCCACGATGCTGCTTATGCCTCTGTAGTTTGCATCTGGCATTGTCAGCACAAAAGGATTAATTTTAGTAATATCAATTTTATCATTGTCTGAGAATATTGCCTCGACTTCACCTAAAACCATATCCCCCGCTGGAAGCTCTTTTATTTCTATAAGCTTAAATTCAAAGTTTAACGGACACTCTTCAATCATTGGAGCAGTTTTTAGATCACCGTAAAATATTTTAAACAGATTAGATTTATTTTCATTCTTGCCAGAAATAATCCCACAATAATCCGTTTTATCAATCAAATCAATTCCCGGGAAATTGATGCTAAAACTTTTATTCTCCTTTATGCCTTTTAATGTGTGTCTTTCCTTACTGCAGCCAAAAACCCATATATTCGGCTTCATATTTATCCGTGTAAACCAGCCACATGTAAAAAAATTTGCTTTGCCGCCTACATTAGCTCCGATTAATACAACAGGCATTAATAATGATCCGAAATTATTATTAATTTTTATTTTTTCCATAAATTTAATTTACTCCAATTATTTAATGTAAATTCAATCCATAAAATGATTTTACGGTATCCTGAATTAATTCTGCAATAGTAGGATGGGCATGCATTGTGTCCGCAATATCCTTTATTTTTATTTTTAATTTTGCACAGATCAATAGCTCATGAATTATCTCTGTTGCATCATATCCGGTAATATATGCCCCGATAATTGTTTCATCGTATGCATCAACGATTATTTTTATAAAGCCTTCTGTTTTTTCTAAAGCAGCTGCCTTGCCTGATGCTTTGTAAAATGATTTAAGGATTTTTATATTTAAATTTTTATTTTTAGCCTCCTCTTCAGTTAATCCAAATGAAGCAATCTGAGGCTCGGTATAAATGCAGAATGGGACCAGACTATAATCAACCTTAAATGAATTTTCTTTTTTTAACAATATGTCAGATAAGGCTCTTGCCTCGGCATAGGCTACATGAGCCAAAAGTGGCTTATTGCTTATTACATCACCGATTGCATAAACACCATCAATAGATGTTTTGAATTCATTGTCCACCTTTATAAACCCTTTTTCCATAGCAATATTCAAAGAGTCTAACCCTTTAATATCTGAATTAGGTGTTCTTCCAAGGGCATTTAGAATAAAATTAGATTTAACAGCCTCTGCTTTATTGCCAGTTTCATAATCCGTAATTAATTCATCATTAATCTGAGTTATTCCCGTAACTCTGGCACCAGTTATTATGTTTATGTTTTTTTTCTTAAATGACCTTTCAAGGTTTTTAGTGCACTCGATATCCATATTTGGCAAAATATTTGGAAAAAATTCCAGTAAATTTACCTGCCAGCCGAGATTATTAAAAATATATGCAAATTCAACACCAATAGCACCAGCACCAAGTATTGTAATACTTGTAGGCTCTTCTGTAAAAAATAAAGCCTCTGTGCTTGTAATTATTCTTGTTTTATCTATATTTGACTTATAAAAACCTGATATATCTTTGTTTCTGGATCCTGACGCTATAACAATTGTTGAGCTTTTAAAAGCTCTGTCCCCAACTTTTACCGTATTTTTATCGATAATTTCCGCTTCGCCACTTATGAATTCAACTTTATTTGTTTTAAAAAGATAATCTATGCCCTTACTTACATTATCTGCGATAGTTTTAACTTTTTGAGCTATTTTTGCCCTATCGATAACAGGGTTTATATTTTCATTAAAAATATTAAGACTTCTTAAATTATATAAATTACCTACAATGTTTATAAGTGCCTTGGTTGGAATGCAACCAACATTAAGGCAAACTCCTCCTGCTCTGTCTTTTTCAATAATAAGCGTTTTTAATCCATTTTTTGCTGTACCGCATGCCAAAGTATAACCCGCAGGACCTGATCCAATTATAATTACATCATACTCCATATTTTTATCCAAATTAAAATTTATCTCCTTTTTGCCAAGCATTTAATCAAAAATAAAAGCAATAATTAATTATGCCGTTGTATTATACTTTAAGTGCTTTAGCAGATAAATGAAATACTTTTAAGTATATTTTTCTCCGCTCAAAAAATAGTAATAGTCAGTTAAAATATTCTTAAAAGTATTCAAATCGTTGACCGTATTAAGCTTTTGTCTTATCTTTGAAACCTCGTTTAGCCCCTTGAGATAACCTCGGATAAATTTTCGTATTTCGGCTAGCCCTGTTTTTTCTCCAAGATATTCAACCATCAATTCTGTATGCTCTATCAAAACCTTAAATCTTTCTTTTAAAATGGGGGAGGTATAACTGTTCCCTGATAAAATTGCTGTTACTTCTTCGATTAAAAATGGATTTTCGATCAATCCTCTTGCAAGCATGACACCATCGCAATTAGTATCTTTTAACATATTTAGTGCATCGAGTCCAGTAAAAATATCGCCGCTACCAATTACGGGGACAGAGCTTTTTGATTTTAGCATTTTTATATGACTCCAATCTGCTTTGCCACCAAAAAGCATCGCTCGTGTCCTTGGATGAAGGGTGATCATCGAAACCCCACCCTTTATAGCAGAATCCATTATTTCAAGATAATTTATACTTTTATCATCCCAACCGCTTCTTATTTTTATACTTACAGGCTTATCAGTATTTTCTTTTAATAATTTAACTATTTTGTAAATCTCTTCAGGATTTTTTAATAAATAGGCTCCGGCATTTGATTTTAATATCTTTTTTACAGAGCACCCGCAATTTATATCGATTATGTCATAATCAAATTCCCTAATTTTTAAAAAGCCATTAAGAATTTTTTCAGCATCAGGCCCAAATAATTGTATACCCAGCGGTTTATCTTCATTTCTAGATTGAATTAACTTCGCTGATTTTTTATAACTGTATTCAAGTCCTAAAGCAGAAACCATCTCTGCAAATGCAAGGCATTCTCCCTGTTTTCTATATATTAACCTTGTAGGTAAATTGGTATAACCTGCCAATGGAGCAATTATTATATTATTTTTAAGATTGAGACTGCCTATTTTAAGCGGATGGAACATCATCTGTTTTAAGCAATAAAATCCTTTATGTTAAATGCTTTCAGACTGTTTTCAAATAAAATTCTAGATAATTCTTCTTCATCAATACCTTTTAATTCAGCTAAAAATTTTGCCGTTTCAACAAGATAAGCAGGCTGATTTCTTTTACCTCTGAAGCCATGAGGTGTTAAGAATGGACTGTCAGTTTCTATAAGAATATTTTCCAAAGGAATACTTTTTGCAACATCATGGAGATTTTTAGCATTACGGTAAGTAAGATTACCAGCAAATGATATATATAAACCGATGTCAATCATCTGTTTAGCAAAATTTGCATCTTCACTGAAGCAATGCATTATTCCTCCAGCTGAGATTTTTGATCTCAAAATGCTTTTCATATCATCACCAGCTTGCCTATTATGAATTACTACTGGCAGATTGAAATTAGATGCAATTTCAATCTGTCTTATGAATAATTCAATTTGGGCGTTCCTATCCCCATATTTATGGAAATAATCAAGCCCTATTTCTCCAACCCCTACTACTTTCGGATAACTTAAACCCTCCTCAAGCTTTGCTTCCCAATCTTTACCTGGATTATTGACTTCTGATGGAGAAAGACCTACTGTATGATAAACATTTGGTATATGTTTTGTGTTTTTATAGCTGTCAAAAAAGTCAGGCAAATTCGTTGAAACATTTGCAATACCGATTACATTGTTTCGCTTTGCGTCATCTACTACTCTAATTTGCTCTATTGGGTCCTGATATAAAAGGGCAAGATGACAGTGAGTATCAAATAATTTCATAATGAAGTCCTTTACAAATCTTGAATTATTTTTTTAAAGAAAAATGCAAATTTGTAGCTATTAGAGTTTTTTAAAATACTAACATTTAAATCTACGGATGTCAATAAAAATCATACTTTTATTAAAATAATATCTAAAATATTTTATATAATTACCATAAATTCCCGAAAATTTAAACAAATTTATTATAAATTTGTAAAAATTTTCGGGAATTTATGGTAAT
>CAZHHK010000053.1:0-21436 GCA_964531405.1 uncultured Spirochaetales bacterium
TTACAAATGGGAAGAAAAATATTTAAAATTTTATGATTTTTTTTAGCTCTGACCCCATTCATTGTTTTAATAAACATTGACAGCAATGATTTTATAGTTTAATAAATCAAATAATGATTAAAATAAATGACATAATAGATGTGAAGATTGCATCGTTCGATAATCACGGATATGGTATTGCCAGAATAGATAATGCTATAATATTTATCCCGAAAGCTATTCCTGAAGACACCGTGCGGATAAAAATAACAAAATTTAAAAAAAAATACGGCTCGGCTGAGATTATAAAAATAATTACTCCTTCTAAAAACAGGATAAATCCAGTGTGCCAGGATTTCATTAAGGGCTGTGGTGGATGCCAGTGGTTGAATCTAAAATACGAGGAAGAATTATTCTGGAAGACAAAATTGGTCCGGGATGCTTTTAAAAATAAAGCAAAAATTAATATTAAAGTGCAGCCTGTTATTGGTATGGATAAGCCTTCAAAATTCAGGAATAAACTATCTTTACTGCAAATAAATAATAAAATCGGTTTGATGAAGGAAAATTCAAAAACGATAATCAGTTTTGATGATTGTCGTCAGGAGCTTGATGCCAATCAAAATATTTATTCATATATGAAAAAAATCCGATTTGATGCTTCGATAAAACAAATTCATTTAAGATCAAATAGTGCTGGGGAATCACTGGTTTGTTTTTATGCTGATTCATTTAATGAAAAAATAAAAAAGATTGCCGTTGATTTAAAACGAAATATTAAGAGTATATCAGGTATTGGCGTTTTGACAAAAAGCGGTTATCAAAATATCATCGGCGAAGAATACATAATAGAAGAAATCAATAAAATAAAATATATGATTCCCAATAATTCTTTTTTTCAGACAAATTATAAGCAGGCTTTTATATTGCAGAATGCAGTTAGAAAAATGCTTGATATTAAAGAAAAGGACAAGATTATTGATGTTTACTGCGGTGTCGGTTTTTTTACTCTTGATGTTGCTAGATTTTGCAGGAATGTAATTGGTATTGAAAACAATAGTATGTCTATAAAATATGCTTTTGAGAATGCAAAATTAAATAAAATTAAAAATACGGAATTTTTTGAGAATGACGCTGGGAATGCTTTAAAAATATTTTCAAAAAATACTATAAAATCTATGATTATAGATCCGCCTAGATCAGGATGTGAAAAAAATGTTCTTGATGAGATAATCAGAATAAATCCTGAAAAGATTGTTTATATATCATGTTATATTGATTCTTTAATTAAGGATATTATTGTTTTTAAAAATGCTGGATACAAATCTGAAATTTGTCAGCCGGTTGATATGTTTCCGCGTACATATCATGTTGAGAATGTAGTTAGTCTGGTAAAAAAATAAATATTATGATTTTTGGTTTATTATTTCTTTGATGCTTACATTTCTGTTGTGGTATCTGTATTTTCTTTTTTCAGTTTTATTTTTATACTGTATCGAGTGCTTTGGGCAAAAATGCATAATTGGCAATTATTTTTCCATTGAGGTTTTTTATTTACCATTTTTATATTATTAACAGGACATACTTTTTCACATATCCCGCAGCAATTGCATTGGGGAGTATAATAAAGATTTTTATCCATTAGATTCACTTTTTTTAAGAAAGGCGTTGAAAATAATCCGGATAAAAAAGATAACTCAAAAATTTTTTTATCAAGCCTCTTGTTGATTGTTTCTTTTATATCGCCTAACTTTATTTCAAAATCATTCTCGAATTTTTTCTGATATTCAATGGTAGGTGGCATTTCAAAATTGAGAAGATAATTATCGACCATTTGAATGCAAAAGCTTGCATTTAATATTTTGCCTTTTAGTTTTAACAATTTACTAATTGAAGAAGTAGCCGTAGATGTTAGAGGTATTCCGCAATTAATTATTGCAAAAATGTATTTTGCTTTATCAAAATTTGTTTTTTTAATAAAATCATAAACTATTTTTGGCAGTCCGCTATAATACAGTGGAAACACAAAACCTATTACTTCATCATTAATGGCTGGTTTTTTATTTTCTATATGTTTTACAATAGACTCCAGCTGGCAGTCTCCTATTGCCTGATGCGATTTTTTTGGCAATATAAAGTGAATTACCTGTTCCTGTAAAATAAAATAATTTCATAATGCTTTTTCCCTGTTATTAATTACCGCAGCATTTTTTATACTTTTTACCACTCCCGCAGGGGCATGGTTCATTTCTTCCGATTTTTTCTTTAATAGTGTCTTTAGCGTTCGGGTCATCCTCAATAAAATAGTATCTTAAATCAATTGCACATTCTGCAAGAGTATCTAAAGCTGCATTTTTTAGTTTGTTTTTTTCTTCTTCACTCAAATTTCCTAAATCATTTTGTGCTTCTTTAAAGAATACATCAGGATTGTTCAATAAAAGCATAGGAATAATTATATCTATAAAATTTTCATCCTGTATAAGTTCTTTAAAATCTTCATCCCATAGACTTAGTCCTTCCAAAAATCCTTTGCACCATAATTTTGCATCATCGGGAGTAATTTCATTTTTATCAATGGATAATAATGGTTTAAATTTCGTCTCATTAATATTATGAGCTATATCATTATACATGCTCATAATGATTTCAATGATTTCTTTTGCTGTTTTTTCTGATTTAAAATCATGTTCTTCCCCATTTTCATCTTCAAAGATGTAGCCCATCCATTCTGATGGTTTAATTAATGACGGGGAGCAGATTATAGCTGTCATGAATCCATGGATACTTTCAATCCTTTTATTTGCAGAGATGTTATTGGTGATATAATCTTGAATAAAAAGATAATCTTTCATTGATAATTTTTTTAACATTATTAATATCCTTTTTTAAATTTACATAAATTTATTTTGGCTTTTTTTGTCAATCGTTTAATCTCTATTTCTCGTTTGTAAGCATCGTTTATCGATTTATATTCTTCAAAATATACAAGCTTTACCGGTAGACGACCTCGTGTATATTTTGCACCTTTGCCGCTGTTATGTATATCGATACGTTTATCAAGGTCTTTTGCAGCTCCTGTATAATAAGTGCCATCCTTGCATTTTAAAATATAAACATAAGCCATTGATTATCTTATAACTTACGATTGTCTATTACTCGTTTTGCCTTACCTTCACTTCTCTGGATAGATTTAGGTTCGAGTAATTTTACTTTAACGGAGATACCCAGGATATTATCGATACTTGTCTTGATTTTTTCCTCAAGCTCTTTTAATTTTTTTATCTCATCCGAAAAAACTTTCTGCTCTACTTCAACGTGAAGTTCAAGTACATCGAGATTTTTAAGGGTCCTGTCAACGACCAGCTGGTAATGCGGCTGAGTTCCTTCTATATTTACAAGCACATGTTCTATCTGAGACGGGAAGACATTGATGCCTCTTACAACTATCATGTCATCTGTCCTTCCTTTTATCTTGCTTATTCTTGGGGATGTTCTTCCGCATTTACATGTTTCATATGTTATGCTTACTATATCTCTTGTGCGATATCGTAAAAGAGGTATGCCTTTTTTTGTGAATGTGGTGAAGACAAGTTCTCCGTCATCACCTTCCTTTACTTCTTCACCGGTTTTAGGGTTAATTACTTCTGGAAAGAATACATCACTGTATACATGTAAACCATTTTTAAAATGGCATTCCTGGGCAACTCCTGGACCTATAATTTCGGATAACCCGTAAACATCTGTTGCAGAGATATTTAG
This sequence comes from uncultured Spirochaetales bacterium, assembly GCA_964531405.1. GTDB lineage: Bacteria > Spirochaetota > GWE2-31-10 > GWE2-31-10 > JAFGQB01 > CAZHHK01. The sequence continues at coordinate 3,739 of CAZHHK010000053.1, forward strand.
TGTGGATTCAATTTGCTGTCTCATGTTTTCACTCCAAGGTTCTGCGCCAAAAATACCTATTTCCCAGCTTGATTTCCTCGGATCGATGCCTGCTTCTTTTGCTTCTTCAGCCATATATAGCGCATAACTTGGTGTACAACCTAATACTCTTGGCTTAAAATCCTGCATTATCTTTAGCTGTCTCTGAGTTTGCCCTGATGAGCATGGTATTATTGTCAATCCCATTTCAAGAGCACCGTAGTGAAAACCCAATCCTCCCGTGAATAGACCGTAGCCGTAAGCAATCTGTATTATATCACCTTTATTTGCACCGGCGCAGCATAAAGTGCGAGCCATAACATCAGACCATAAAGCAATATCTTCCTTTGTATAACCGACAAGGGTAGGGTTGCCGGTTGTGCCGCTTGAGACATGTATTTCAGCTAACGAATCAGTAGACGAAAATATGCCAAAAGGATAGTTGTCTCTCATATCTTCTTTTGTTGTAAAAGGGAGTTTTTTTATATCGTCGATTGTTTTTATATCGCCTGGTTTGATACCGATTTCATCAAGTTTTTTTTTATAGAAACTAGAATTGTTGTAAATATATTCGATCATAGCCTGCAATCTTTCAGACTGAATATTTTTTAGATTTTCCTTGCTCATCGTTTCAATTTTTTCATTCCAGATCATTCTTCGTTCCTCCCTTTTTTGAATATTTCTATATTTTTATCAAGATAGCTGGAAAACACTCGTTCCATGGCTTTTATCCAGCTTTGTTCGCTGACAGGAAGATGTTTTGATAAAACACCGAGCAGATAAGTATTAATAAGCTTATCATTTTCGATTTCATTTTCTGCTCTTGTTAAATATTCTATCAAATCTATCCCGTTTTTTTTCAAGAAATACTTCATGCGTTTGTGTTCATCTTTGTGGAATGAAACAATAAAATCTGCCTCACCGTCTGGAATAAGAGGTGAATAAATATTTTTACCGATTCTAAGATGTGATTCTACAGAGCCGCCTCTCTGGGACATGCCATGAACTTCGGATTTTTTTGCATCATATCCATCAAATATGCTTGCCCAGCCAGCTATTTCACTTGCGGTTAAAACGCCCTGTCCACCGATGCCACAAAATAATATATTGTAAATTTTATTTTTATTATCCATAAATAGTTTCATCCTCGCTTAATCTTTGATAATTTTTTTTTTGCAAGAAGACATGGAAATCTTGTTATAATTACGAATAATCCATCTTCATTAATACGTTTTTTTATTATAGCATCAAGCTCTTCAGTCTTATGAGGATTAACCACATCGACTCCATCTACTCCACATGAACGGCAGACATCTTCGAGAATTAATTTTTTTGTCTCTTCACCTTTGATTGTATAACCGGTTGCTGGATGGGGCTGGCTGCCGGTCATGGCTGTTGTCGAATTATCGAGGATAAACACAACACCTTTTGCTTTGTTATATACAGCATTAATTAAACCGGCAATACCGGTATGAACGAATGTCGAATCTCCTATTACGGCAACTATTTTATCTTCCTTATGTGCTTTCTGCAAACCTTCCATGAATGTTATACTTGCTCCCATGCAGAGGCATGTATGAAGTGCATTCAAAGGTGGAAGGGCACCAAGTGTATAACAGCCGATATCTCCTGTGCATACGGGATTATATTTTTTAATTATGTTAAATACTTTATCATGAGGACATTCTTTACAAAGAGATGGTTTCCTTGCCGGGCCTGCTTTTTCATCCGGTTTTGATTCACCTTTTACGATATATGGTATATATTCTGGTCTTAATTCTCCGATCATGAATGTTTCATTTTTTACTTTAGGCTTTATGCCTATCTGCAAAAGCTGCTCTTCAATGAAGGGCTCAAGCTCTTCTATTGCATAAAGCTCTTTTACGTTAGATGCAAACTCAAGCGCTTTTTTGTCAGGGAATGGATAGCTAAATCCCAGTTTGAAAATTGAAGCATCCGGATACATCTCTTTAACATAAAGATATGATACGCTGTTTGTTATAAATCCAATTTTTTTATCTTTGTATTCTATTTTATTCATATCAGAAGCATTTGAAAAATCTTTGAGACTCCTATATCTTTTTTCAACTATATAATGGCGGTTGTAAGCATTTTTTGGCACCATTACATATTTAGGGATATCGATTTTGAAATTTCTCTGCAATGCTTCAACTCTGTTACCGACTTCTACGTTTTCTTTTGTGTGTGATATACGGGTCGTCATTCTAAATAATACCGGGGTATCAAAATTTTCACTTATTTCGAATGCTTTTTTTATAAAAAGACGCGCTTCTGTGGGATTGGAAGGCTCTATCAACGGGATTTTTGCAAATCTTGCAATGTACCTGTTATCCTGTTCATTCTGTGATGAATGAATGCCTGGATCGTCGGCAGAGACAATAACAAATCCTGCATTAACTCCCATATAACTTGATGTCATTAAAGGATCCATTGCCACATTGACCCCTACATGTTTTGATGCATACAAAGAACGCACACCGCCTACACTTGCCGCATAGGCAACCTCATAAGCAACTTTTTCGTTTACAGACCATTGAGAGTCAACCTCATCGAATTCCGCGGCAAAAAATTCCAGAATCTCTGATGACGGCGTACCTGGATAGGCGCATGCAACTTTTAATCCTGCTTCCCACGCGCCGAATGCGAGTGCCTCATTGCCTGATAAAAATAATATATTCTTGTTATACATTAAATTTTTTCCTTAAAAATGCAAAAATATTCGCTTATTCTATTAAATTAACATGAAAATTTCAATTGAATTTTGAATAAATTGAATAACATGGGGACAGAGCTTAGTTATGAACTCTATTTGTAAGACTAAATTCTTTTTTTTTGTAATTGTTTGATTGATATGCTGCATTTTTTTTACGGGTTAAGTATGGCTAATCTACTTGGTATAACAACTTCTGCTTGATTGCCTTTTTTATTATCAAAAAGTATTTAGATTAATTCTCTTTGCCTTTTGATTGTAAAAAAAGGGGAGCGTTGAATAAATGGAAGGATAAAAACTGGCGGTTTACATTTTTTTTAAAATTTTACAAATTTTTTCTTGACATCGATATTTAAATTTAACTATAATCAATGCGTTAACGTTAACGCATTTACCTAAAGAAGTGGTTTATGACATTAAAAAAAATAGCTAAATTATCAGGCGTTTCTATAGGTACAGTAGACAGGGTTTTACATGGAAGAGGCAGAGTATCAAAATCAACTGAATTAAAGATAAAAAAAATAATAGAAAAACATGGGTATAAACCGAATATTTTTGCAAGTCATCTTTCTTCTTCCAGATTATATACATTTGGTATAATGATACCTAATAGAAATCAGGATGGTAAATATTGGGCGATTTTAGAAAATGGCATAGAAAAGGCATTGAAAGAATTATCAATATATAATATTAAAGCCGAATACTTTTTTTTCGATAGGCATGATGAAAATTCATTAAAAAAAACATGGGAAAGCATGCTTAAAGCAAAAGTAAATGGGTTATTAATGGCGCCTATTTTAACTGATCTGTCAAAAGAGCTTATAATAAATGAATTGCCTAAGAATATAACTCTCATATTTGTAGATTCATTCATCCCGGAATTAAATTATATATCATATATCGGACAGGATTCCTATCAAAGTGGTGTATTGTCGGCAAAATTAATGCAGATGCTTATACAAAAAAAAGGAACGATTGCAGTTGTTAGAGTTATGCCTGATGATTATCATATCAATGAACGTGTAAAAGGATTTAACTCTTTTTTTAAAGCTTTTAAAGAATACAGGATAAAGTCATATGATGTTTTCAATAGTGATGATATAAGTGAATTTAATATTGTTTCAAATAAAATCATTAGTGAAAATAAAGATTTAAACGGTATATTTATTACAAATGCTTCGACTCATTATATTGCAAAAAATTTAAAAACTCATATTTTAAATAAAAAAATTCACATAATCGGATATGATTTGATAGATAAAAATATTCATTATCTTAAGGAAGGTGTTATAGATTTTTTAATCAGCCAAAAACCAGAATCTCAGGGTTACCAAGGTATCTATGCTTTATATCGTTCGATTGTGTTAAAAGAAAAGGTAAATAAAAAAAAGATAATGCCAATAGATATAATTACAAAAGAAAATATTAATTATTATATTGAACAAGGAAATTAAAAATAGCAATTTTTGTGCTGGTTGATTTTTTTGCAAATGCGTTAACGATAACATTTTGGCACTGTTGCGTTAACGATAACATAAATCCGGATTTATCCGGCAATTTTTTAATGTATATACCGGCAATTGTATAAATTGTCGGTATATACATTAAAAACATATTTAGTGATTAGTGAGATTGATCGATATACTCATTCGGCCACTAGACTTATAATAGTTGCTTTATTTTAAATTATTAAAATAAAGCATGAAATACTAAACTTTAATAGAAAGAAATTTAAAGTTTTGTAGTCGGGGGGAGTACTTTTGAGTATAAATAATCTCCAGATGTAAATCGGGATCGGATTGATTATTTGCCAATAATCTGATCCCGATTATCATGGAGACTATTTTTGTATATCGAGACATAAAATTTTATTGTGCAAATAAGGATTAAAAATGGTTGATGAAAACTATGTTATTGGTGTTGATTTTGGTACCGATTCTGTCCGTTCGATTATAGTGAACGCTTCAAACGGTGAAGAAATTTCTAGTGCGGTACATTTTTATGAAAGATGGAAAGCGGGAAAATACTGCGATCCTGTTAATAATCAATTTCGCCAGCATCCGCTTGATTATATAGAAGGGCTTGAATCAAGTATTAAAACCGCAATTGCAAATGCTCCTTCTGGTATATCAGGGAAGATCAAGGGGATTTCCGTTGACACTACAGGATCCACTCCGGTCGCAGTGGATAAAAATTGTACTCCTCTTGCATTAACAAAAGGTTTTGAAGAAAATCCAAATGCCATGTTTATTCTCTGGAAGGATCATACGGCAGTTAAAGAAGCCGAAGAAATAAATAAAGCTGCGCGAGCATGGAGTCAAGTAGACTATACTCAATATGTTGGTGGTATATACTCTTCTGAATGGTTTTGGGCAAAAATACTTCATACATTAAGAGCTGATAAAGATATAAAGAAAAATGCATTTTCCTGGGTAGAGCATTGTGATTGGATACCGGCACTATTGACAGGTAATAATGATCCTTTAAAAATACTGCGATCTAGATGTGCCGCAGGTCACAAGGCGATGTGGCATGAAAGTTATAATGGACTTCCTTCAGATGATTTTCTGTCATCTATTGATCCGCTTCTTAAAGGATTAAGAGGTAATCTTTATGAAAAAACATATACAAATGATATAAAAGCAGGCAATCTAAATAAATACTGGTCGGATCGACTTGGATTGTCGCCTAATGTTGCTGTTGGCGTAGGTGCTTTTGATGCGCATATAGGAGCGATAGGCGGAAATATTGCGCCATATGAGTTGTGTAAGATTATAGGTACATCAACATGTGATATTCTTGTGGCTCCGTTAAAAGATATAGGTAACAGATTAATAAAAGGGATATGTGGTCAGGTTGATGGCTCTGTACTTCCTGGCATGTTGGGTATGGAGGCAGGGCAGTCTGCATTTGGTGATATTTATGCATGGTTTAAAAAAGTCATTATCTGGCCTATTGAAAATTACCTTAAAACTTCTACAACCAAGAATGAGGAAATTAATAAAATTCTGGCAGAAATTGAAAAATCAATAATCCCTCGTTTAACCGATACTGCAGAAAAATTACCAGCTGGCGAAACTGATATAATCTCTCTCGACTGGATGAATGGCAGAAGGACTCCTTATGCGAATCAGATGCTAAAAGGTGCAATAACAGGACTAAATTTGGGAAGCGATGCCCCAAGAATTTTTAGATCGCTAATAGAAGCTACTGCGTTTGGCGCAAAAAAAATAACCGATCGTTTTATTGAAGAAGGAATAAAAATTAAAGATGTTATTGTTATGGGTGGGGTTGCAAAAAAATCACCTTTTATTATGCAGGTTTTATCTGATGTTTTGAATATGAAGATTAGAGTTGTTAAATCAGAACAAGCATGTGCACTAGGTGCTGCGATGTGTGCCGCAACGGTAGCCGGTATTTATCCTAGTCTTTCAGAAGCACAAAACGCAATGGCAAGTGGTTTTGATGCAGAATACACTCCAGATCAAAAAAATGTAAAAATATATGCTGACAGTTATAAAAAATATTCTGTCATTGCTGATTTTATTGAAAAAAATACCGGAGGTATGTTTTGAGTTATAAAACTCTTAAAGAGATTGCATGGAAATGCAATATGGAGTTGCAAAAGCAAAAACTAGTAATATATACATTTGGTAATGCGAGTGCAATTGACAGAAACAAGGGCGTCTTTGCAATAAAACCAAGTGGCGTGCCTTATGAAAGGTTAAAGCCTTCTGATATGGTTATTGTTGATCTTGAAAACAGGGTTGTTGAAGGAAAGCTTCGTTATTCTTCAGATACAAAAACGCATACTGTTTTATATAAAAATTTTAGTGAAATCGGTGGAGTAGTGCATACTCATTCTCCATACAGCGTCGCGTGGGCTCAGGCAATTAAGCCGATACCTGTTTTTGGCACTACACATGCCGATCATCTGTCTCATGAAATCCCGTGTACACAGGTGATGACAAACAAAATGATCAAGGGCGATTATGAAGAAGAAACTGGCAATCAGATAATCCAGCTTTTTAAAAATATTTCCTATAAGGAAGTCGAAATGGTACTTGTTGCGTGTCACGGACCGTTTACGTGGGGCATAACACCGGAAAAAGCTGTATACAACAGTGTGATGCTTGAAGAGCTTGCAAAAATGGCATTATACACTTTACAGATAAATTTTAAAACAAAACCTATTAAACAGGAATTAATTAATAAACATTATATGCGAAAGCATGGTAAAGATGCTTATTATGGTCAAAATAAATAATTAGAGGAGTAAAAAATGAAGAATATACCTGAAATTAAAATGGGACTTGTTGCGGTAAGCAGAGATTGTTTCCCTAAAGAACTTGCTTTAAAAAGAAGAAAAAAATTAATTGAGGTTTGTGGTAATCAAAAAATCCCGATTATTGAAATTAATACGATTATCGAGAACGAAAAGGATGTATTAAAAGTCCTTGAAGAAATAAAGAATAACAAAATTAATTCTTTAGTTATATATCTGGGCAATTTTGGTCCTGAAGGTCCAAACACTATCCTTGCTCAAAAATTTGACGGACCGGTGATGATAGTTGCGGCAGCCGAAGAAGACAGCAATGATCTTATTAACGGCAGAGGTGATGCATATTGCGGGATGCTAAACACTTCTTACAGCATTGGATTAAGAAAATTAAAACCTCATATCCCTTCATATCCGGTAGGCACAGCTTTTGAACTTGCAGATAAAATCAAAGATTTTTTCCCAATCGCAAGAATCATTCTTGGTCTAAAAAATTTAAAAATATTCTCATTCGGTCCACGCCCTCAGGATTTCCTTGCTTGTAATGCTCCAATTAAACCCCTGTTTGATCTCGGCGTCGAGATAATGGAAAACAGCGAGCTTGATTTATACGACATTTATCTCTCTGCTAAAGACGACAAAAGGATCAAGGATGTTGCTCAGGAAATGGCAAAAGAGCTGGGGCATGGTAATACATATCCTGAAATGCTTGAAAAACTTGCACAGTTTGAAATCGCTATGGAAAATTTTATGGAGTCAAATCTGGGCGCTTCACAGTATGGTATTTTTGCAAATAAATGCTGGCCTTCATTTGAAAAATATTTTGGCTTTGTCCCCTGTTATGTGAATTCAAGATTTGCATCAAGAGGAATTCCTATAGCTTGTGAAGTGGATATATATGGTGCTTTAAGTGAATATATTTCAACATGCGCTACTGAGCTTCCCTCAACAATACTTGATATAAATAATACGGTACCTTATGACATGTATGAATCCATAAAGAAAGAAATCGGAACTTACAAACCAACAGATTTATTCATGGGGTTTCATTGTGGGAACACCGCTTCAAGCTGCATGATGAATCCAAAGATTAACTATCAGTTGATAATGCATAGATTGATGGAACCCGGGAAAAAACCAGATATAACACGTGGCACTCTTGAAGGAAGGATTAAACCGGGTGCAATTACTTTATTTCGTATACAATCAACGGCTGATACAGAGTTAAAAGCTTATATGGCACAGGGAGAAATATTGGATGTTAATCCTAAATCCTTTGGAAGTATTGCTGTTTTTGCAATAAGAGAAATGGCAAGATTTTACCGTTATGTACTTATTGAAAACCGTTTCCCTCATCATACGAGTGTTGCTTTCATGCATTCTGGGAAAAGTCTGTATGATGCAATGAAGATAGTGGGAGTTAAAGATGTATTTTTTAATCTCCCGGATACTTTATATTATAAGGACGAAAATCCTTATAAATGAATTTTTAATGTTGATGGGACAGGAGGGATACTATGAAAATAATTGTGTTGACATAAATTTTGGAAATAACAGTATTTTGTGAAATACTGTATTAAAATGCGTTATCGATAACGCAAATAAATATTTTTATTTATATTTTGGAGGAAGAAAGTATGAAAATTAAGTGGTTTCTTTTATTTAGCATTGCGCTGTCTTTGCTACTCGTTTTTACCGGTTGTTCAAAAAAAAAGTCTGGTTTGATTAAGGTCGGTATTGTTAATTTACCGCCAGAAGAATCCGGCTACCGTCAGGCCAATGTTGAAGATATGAACAATGTCTTCTCAAAGGAAAACGGTTATGACGCAAAACAGACTAACACTGGTGATAACAGCGAGCAGATCGCTGCAGCCAAAGGGTACATTAGAGATGGAGTTGACTATCTTTTGATCTCAGCCGCAAACGCATCCGGATGGGATGATGTCTTAAAATCTGCAAAAAAAGCAGGTGTTAAGGTTATTCTTTTTGATCGTGCGATTAATACAGATCCCTCAAACTATGAGGCAGCACTTCTCTCTGATATGGCTTATGAGGGTAATATGGCAGTAGAATGGGTGTTGAAAAATGTTAAGAGTCCGATTAAGCTAATTCTTATTCGTGGCCAGTTGGGTTCAGCGGCTGAAATAGGTCGCAGTGCCGCAGTACTCAAAGCCGAAAAAGATGGTAAACTCAAAATTGTAGCTGATGGAACAGGTGGAGACAGTTGGAGTCTTGAAGAAGCCCGCAAAGTGGTTGAAGCTGCTATTGCTGCGAAAAAGGATTTCAACGTTATCTATGCGGAGAACGATGGTATGGCACAAGGTGCTGTTCAGGCACTCGAGGCAGCCGGTATCAGCCATGGTAAAGACGGCAAGGTCAAAATAATTGGTTTCGACTTTAACCGTTTTGCACTTAGAAACGTACAGGCAGGTTACTGGGATGCTGATATGCAGTGCAATCCACGTCAGGCAGGCGAGATCTCTAAGTGGATCAAAAGTGGTAACATACCAAAGGGAATCATCTATCAGAAAGAACTGCTTTTTGATACTTCTACAATAACCGATGAAGATATCGAAAAATGGGGTATCAATGCTGACCCTGGTAAGGGTGTTATAACAAGATAGTTTTTTTTTAATATTTCACGCAGTGTGGTGGTGCGAATTTTATCTGGCTAACCACACTGCTGTTACTTTATGTGATATCAGTAGGAGGTCTTTAGTTGCTGTCAGAAAACATACTAAAAATGGAAGGTATCAGTAAATCCTTTCCAGGGGTCAGAGCTCTGCATAATGTAGACTTCGTGCTTCGAAAGGGAGAAATCCATGCCCTTATGGGCGAAAATGGAGCTGGTAAGTCCACACTGATAAAGATTATAACCGGTGTTTATGAAAAGGATGCTGGACAGATTATTTTAGATGGAAAGCCGGTCCATTTTAAGTCACCGCAGGATGCGCAAGATATGGGAATTGGCACGGTATTTCAGGAAATAGCACTTTGCCCCAATTTGACCGTGGCTGAAAATATGTTTATCGGTCGCGGCCGATACGCTTTCGTTCAATGGAAGCAGATGAATGCAAAGGCGGCACAAATGTTGGACTCCCTCGATATTCCAGCTAGTCCGACCCAGGAACTCTCAAGCTGCTCAATCGCTGTCCAGCAGATGATAGCGATTGCCCGTGCAGTCGATATGGACTGTAAGATTCTCATTCTTGATGAACCGACATCCTCACTTGACGAAGATGAGGTAAAAAAACTTTTCAAACTCATGCGTGAGCTTAAGTCCAGGGGTGTGGGTATTATCTTCATTACCCATTTTCTCGATCAGGTATATGAGATTAGCGATACGATTACGGTGCTTCGCAATGGAGAATTGATCGGCGAATATAAAACATCTATGCTTCCCCAAATCGAGCTTATCTCAAAGATGATGGGGAAGGCATTGAGTGATGTCTCTAAGATAAAAAAACAAGAGGCGCTTAAATCCGACAATAGTGTACCAGTATTCGAGGCTATGTCGCTTTCGAGTGCCACTGGGGTAAGACCTTTCAATTTTACTATACAAAAAGGCGAAGTAAATGGTTTTGTCGGGTTGCTTGGCTCTGGACGCAGTGAAAGTGTTCGTGCGATTTTCGCCGCAGATAAAGTGACAGGCGGTGAAATCAAAATGAATGGCAAGAGAGTGAAGATCAAGACTCCTCTAAATGCCATGAAACAGGGAATAGGTTATTTACCAGAGGACCGCAAGGGCGAAGGAATAATCGCCGAGCTTTCGGTTCGTGACAATATTATTCTAGCCTTGCAAGTCATGAAAGGCTTTTTTAGGCCTCTTTCTAGGAAACAGGCTGAGGAATTTTCTAACCAGTATATACAAAAATTAAACATTAAAACGCCATCTATCAGTACACCAATCAAATCTCTTTCTGGTGGCAATCAGCAAAAGGTAATTTTGGCTCGATGGCTACTTACACATCCCATGTACTTGATCCTGGATGAACCCACAAGAGGTATCGATGTTGGAACCAAGGTGGAGATTCAAAAACTTGTGCTGGAGCTTGCCGAAAAGGGAATGAGTCTGACATTCATATCTTCAGAAATTGATGAAATGCTTCGAGTTTGCTCTCGAATGATCGTTATGAAGGACCGTGGAATTGTTGGAGAGCTTAGTGGACTTAATTTAACAGAACAAGATGTTATGCGCGTGATAGCCCAAGGAGGTGAATGAATATGCTAAGATTAAAAGCACATTTATATAAATTATCTTATTTGTTCCTTCCCCTCTCTGTTCTAATATTACTCATTATCATTAATCTTATAAAAGGTGCTGATTATTTCAGCATTACCATGGTAAACGGTGCCTTTTATGGGAACATACCCAATATCCTGTTTGGCGCTTCAGAGTTGGTTATCCTAGCAGTAGGTATGACCTTGGTTACTGCGGCTTCACAAGGGCAGGACATAAGCATAGGTGAGATCGCTGCCATCACTTCAGCCATATTTGTCTGGTTTGTTTTGAATACTGGTGAAGTTACCTTGTTGACCATATTGGTGGGCTTTTTTATAAGCTGCGTGGCAGGATTAGTTATAGGAGCATTCAACGGTATCTTGGTTTCGGGATTCAAGGTGCAACCGATGGTTGCAACCCTCATATTGTTTATGGGGGGCAGGTCCATCGCTTTTATGATTGACGGTAAATTATCTCCCATATTAGCAAACAATATATCGAATCAAATAGGTACTGTAATACCAGGAGTGCCAATACAGACTCCAATAATCCTCACCTTTGTCTTCATCGTGATCGTTGCAGTGGTACTTAAGACCACGAATATCAGGCTCTATGTGGAGACTGTGGGAATCAATCCAAGTGCTGCGCGTTTAAATGGTATTAATCCGAAAAAAGTTATATTTTTGACCTTTTTGATTATGGGAGTTTGTTCTGCGCTTGCAGGTTTTATCGCAGTTAACAAGGCGGGGCGCCACGACAGTGTTAATCTCCTCAAGTTTATTATGATGGACGCGATTCTGGCCGTAGCAATAGGCGGAAACTCATTGGGTGGCGGTAGGTTCAGTATGACCGGTTCTATTATTGGCGCGTACACTATAGAAATGCTGAACAGGACAATGATCAGGCTTCTTGATGTGGATCCAGCAGCGATTAAAGCTTTCAAGGCGGTGTTTATTATTATTCTCATGGTAATTGCATCTCCTGTGGTCAGGGATTTTACCACGAAAATTATAAAATGGGTAAAAACCAAGCCAAATAAAGATACTTTGTCAAAGAGTGGCGCATTAAACAATGCAGTGGTTTCCAACACGGACGCATCTCTTAAGAAGGAGGAGTAAAATGGGATCTTTGATGAACACAACTAAACAAAAAAAAAGACTATCGAATTCGAATCTTCTTTTTATTATAGCCGGAATTATATTTGTATTAATGTACGCTTTTGCCCTTATAAGGTTTCCAGACAGTTTCATGCAGTTTCAGACCTTCTTTGACCTGTTTAACCTGAACGCTGCACTCATTATCATGACACTTGGTCTGTGTGTAGTTATGATTGTAGGTGGCATTGACATTTCTATCGGCGCAGTATGTGGTCTGGTTACAATGGCCTGTGCCATGTTGCTGGAATCTAAAATAGGAAATGTTTGGGGTGCCTTGTTTCTTGCACTCTTAATAGGCATTGCGTTTGGTATTTTGCATGGTTATCTAATTGCTTATCTTGAAATACAGCCATTTATCATAACACTGGCAGGGTTGTTCTTAGCGCAAGGATTGCTGACAACACTCCACAAAGATCCGATCAACGTGACCATGCCTGATTTCGTTTTCTTACGGGATTTTAAAATAATGATTCCTTGGCTTGGTGCAGAAAATAGGCTGGGTGTTTTCATCCCATGTGAAATCAAACCGGGCGTCATAGTTATGGTGGTACTTGTTATCTTCTTCGCCGTCCTTATGAAGTGGTCGCGTTTTGGGCGTAATGTCTATGCTGTTGGAGGCAATATTCAGAGTGCTCGAATGCTCGGTATAAATGTGAAGAAAACAATATTCTTTTCGTATGTGATATGTGGTTTGACGACCGGTATTGCAGGCTTTGTGTTCATTATGACAACAGGAGCTGGTAACATCGGAAATGGAGCGTTATTTGAAATAAAAGCAATAGCTTCGAATGTAATAGGCGGTATTCTCTTAAACGGCGGCGTGGGGAATTTGCTTGGCGCGCCAATAGGTGCACTGACCCTTTTGATAATCAACGAACTGATCCGTGCGGCGGGTGTTCAATCAAACTTCCAAGCGATAGTAAGCGGGCTTTTGCTGTATCTCTTCATTGTGCTGCAAAGTATCATTATGTCGTTACGTGGCAGAAAAAAATTCAGTCTCGCTCTACCGCCCTGGCTAAAATTGAATTGGTTGCAGAGCAAGAATAAGGGGTAAACGAAAGAACATTGAAATTCAGATCTAACGGTCGAGATGGCGCATGAAAGGTTCATTTCGGATTGCAAGTAATCATTGTTTAATGAATCATTTGTAGTAATTTGAGGGTCGCGCTTAATTCTATTGGGTAGCGTTGATGCGTTTATCGAGGTACTAACTGTTTTTCAGTGCATACTCAATTCATGATGGCTAAAATTGCAAGGTGTAGCCATTTATTAAAATATATTATACTTTATTAAAACCTATACATATTAAGACAGGGTAATATAAAAATGGCCGGGGAAAAAATAAAATCTGAAAGGTTTTTAAAATTACCAGTTGCCGATATGATTGATTGTTCTTTTGATTGCAACTGTGGTAAAACTCACAAATTAGCTATAAAAAAAATAATTAGCGGGAATAATATTACAGAAAGTTTTATGGATTTTCTTGCTGATTATAAAAATAAAAAGATATTTATGATTTGTGACAAAAATACCAATGAGGTTTATGGAAAGGAAATCTATAAAATATTATTAAAATCTAATTATAAAATAAAACAGTTTATTTTTGATGGCATTCCTCAGTTAATCCCAAATGAAAGAGCAATAGTAAAAGCGTTAATCGAAATTGAAAATGATACGTCACTAATCATTGCAGTAGGTTCGGGTACAATTAATGATATTTCAAGATTCATAAGCTCAAAATTAAATATACCATACATAATATTTGCAACGGCGCCATCTATGGACGGTTATGCTTCATCGGTCTCATCACTCATTATAAATAATTTTAAGAGTACGTATAATGCCGTGTATCCGTTAGCAATCATCGCTGATTATTCCATTTTAAAAAATGCACCATTAAATATGATTAAAGCCGGATTTGGTGATATGATTGGCAAATTAACGGCTTTAACAGACTGGGAATTATCAAAAAAATTGAATAAAGAATATTATTGTGAAACAATTGCATCATTAACACGAAATGCTCTTGAAAAGTGCTTTTCAATTGCAGAATATATAGAAGACAGAGATGAAATGGCAATTAAATCAATTTTTGACGGGTTGATCCTGTCAGGCATTGCTATTGGGTTAATAGGTAATTCAAGGCCAGCATCGGGGTCAGAGCATCATATTTCTCATTATTGGGAGCTTGATGCAGTTAAGAATGGAAGAGAGCATCCCCTGCATGGTAATATGGTAGGTGTTGCAACAGTAATTGTTTCAGAAATCTACACTTTATTAAATGAATATATTGCATTGCCAGTTGATCTACCAGATACTAAAAAGATAATTAATTTTCTTAATAAAGCTGGATGTATTTACAAGCCTTTAGATTTGAATATAGACAAAGAGTTATTAAAAAAGAGTATTCTTTATGCTTTTGAATTAAGACCAGAAAGATTTACAATATTATCCCATGCAAATAATCTGGGATTATTATCGAAAATTTCAGAAAAAATATTGGAAAAATATATTTAAAATAGATATAAGTATAAAATTATATTGCTCTTTAATTTTATATAATTATTTTTTTCCTCATATTTTTTTATAGTTAAAAAGTATTTAGATCAATTATCTTTACAACTATTGAGTATAAAAAAGGTGAGGGGGTGGAAATAATATAGAAGACTTTTAAGTATAAATTTATTGACTTTATTGTATCTATAAATTATTATTCATAAATCTATTTATATTGAGGAGAATTTAAAGATGAAATATTTTACAAAAGAACATGAATGGATAATGGTCGATGGAGACACAGGCACAGTAGGAATAAGTGATTATGCTCAGAAGCAATTGGGTGATGTAGTTTATGTTTCATTATTAAAAAAAATCGGTGATATTGTTAAAATTAATGAAGAGGTAGCAGAAATTGAATCGGTAAAGAGTGTAAGCCCGGTCTATTGTCCTGTTGAAGGTAAGTTGATTGAGTTTAATCAGCTGCTTGAAGATCAATCAAAATCAGGTATTGTAAATGAAGATTGTTATGGTAAAGGTTGGCTTTTTAAAATATCAGTATCCGATAAGACGCAACTTAATACTTTGATGGATGAAAACAAATATAATGATTATATAAGCACACTTTAATCTTATTG
The DNA here is from genome assembly GCA_964531405.1 of uncultured Spirochaetales bacterium. Taxonomy (GTDB): domain Bacteria; phylum Spirochaetota; class GWE2-31-10; order GWE2-31-10; family JAFGQB01; genus CAZHHK01. The sequence goes on from CAZHHK010000053.1 coordinate 19,280, forward strand.
AGAATATGGAAATGGCAAAAGATAATAATTTTTTTTTGAATAAATATAAAAAGGCAGAAAACAAAAATATTCAAAAACAAAAAATAAATGAAGCTGGACATGAAGAAAAAGATATTAAAAAAGTTAAATTTGAAAAAATAGATATTACAAATAGGCAAGAATCAAAAACAATAAACAAAAAAAAATTAACAGCCATATATTCCATACTTGTTGGCATTGACAATGCTTCGAAAATTTTAAAACATCTTAACGATGATGAAATCAGTATTATTATAAGGGAAATAATAAAAATCGGTATTATAAGTAAAGATGAAATTAAAGAAGTTGAGAGCAGCTTCGGTAATCTGAATATCGATAAATCCATTGATTATAAAGGTGGAGAAAAATACGCACAAAATTTGCTGAAAAAAATTTATGGTATGGAAAAAGGCAGCAAAATTTATATTAAAATAATTGAAGAAGAATCCAGTGGAAGCTTTTTTAAACTTATGAATAAACTCCCTGAAAAATCCATTGCCGATGTATTGACTGAAGAATCAGACATGGTAATATCTATTATCTTTAGCATGATGGATTCTAAAAAAGTAGCAGATACTCTAAGCTGTATGCCAAAAGAAAAAGCTTTAAAGATTATAAAAAGAATGTCCCAGAAAATTGAGATACAACCTCAGATACTCGATACAATTGTTGCAAAGTTAAAACAAAAAATAACCAGTATTGAGCCTGAAGATACTATAAAGATTCATGGAAAAAATAAGCTCGTAGAAATTTTAAAACATTCTTCACTTGAGAATACAACTGAAATCTTAAACAGTCTTGAAATGATTTCTCCTGCACTGGCAGATGAATTAAAAGAAAAACTTTTTACTTTTGAAGACATAAAAACTCTTCCTAAAAAGAGTCTGGATTATGCATTAAAGGATTATAATGATAAAGATATTGCATACATGCTTAAAGGTGCTGATGAAGAAATTAAAAATATAATATTTGCATCTATAACAAAAAAACGAAGATTGTACATTGAGGATGAAATTAAATTCCTTGGCAAGGTAAAAAAGTCTGATGTTGATGAAAAAAGGAAAAATTTTATTAACCATCTTAAAGTATTGGAAAGCAAAGGCAAAATAGCCCTTAACGCAGATAATGAAATTTATATAGAATGATCGTCAAAACCTAGAAGAACAATTTCCCTTTCCAGTTTGATTTTTTTCTCTTGAGCTGCTTTTTTTTCTATAAAATTAATTAAATTAACAACATCATCAGGATTTGCTTTATCTTTGTTTATAATAAAATTTGCATGTTTGTCGTAAACTCTTGCTCCGCCTATCTGAAATCCTTTTAATCCAAGCTCATCTATTAATCTGCCGGCTGGAGTATTTGTAGAATAATCATTTTTAAAAACACATCCTGCAGATGGATAATCAAATTGCCCTTTTTGCTTTCTGTCATCTATATTGCGTTTGTATCTTAATTTAATATCTTTTTTATTTCCTTTTTTTAATTTTAAAATAATACTGTAGATAAACAAATCTCTTCTGTCCATGAATAAACTTTTTTTATATGAAAAATTTAATTCTTGATTATTAAATAAATATTCGTTACCTTGAATATCTAGAGCTTTTACAGACTCTACAATATCGCTGAATTCCCCTCCATAAGCCCTTGCGTTCATATAAACAGCACCACCAATCGATCCAGGTAATCCTCCTGAAAATTCCATGCCGCTTAAAGAATATTTAATTAACCTTTTATTGATTTTTTTTACTGAAGAGCCGCACAACGCAATTACTTTTTCATTATTTATTGAAATTTTGTTGAGTTTAGCGGTTGATATAACAAGTCCTTTAACACCCTTATTTGATATTAATAGATTGGAGCCTCCGCCAATAATATGGCACTTTAAATTATTCTCTATAGCAAACCTGAAAGCTCTTTTTAATTCTGTCAAAGAACGTGGTTTGCAAAAAAATTCAGCTGACCCGCCAAGCTTAAATGTCGTTAACTTTGAAAGCTTATATGATGAATAAATTTTTAATTTAAAGTTTTTCTGATAGTATTTTTTCATATCGATTTATAATAAAACTGTGAACCTTGGATCTTAAAAATTTAAATTCTAATTCATTAATATTTTTATTTAAAAATTCACTTTGAATATAT
>CAZHHK010000054.1:0-21243 GCA_964531405.1 uncultured Spirochaetales bacterium
TTTACAAAAAAAATCTTTAGTAAATTTATAAAAAAATCTAATAATCATCAAAAAAAAATAAATATTTTAGCTTTTTTATATTCAATAATAATAGCCTTATTATTGTTTATTGGCGGATGCACTTTGAGTTATTTTATTTCTATTTTACAATATAACGCATATATTAACCGACAGCGTGACCATGTCGCTTTAAAAATTAACTATCTACGCAATAATTTAAATAGAGAGCTTTATGCAAATATCAATCTGACACAAGGACTTGCAGCTCTGGTAAGTATTCAGGGAGATATAAAGGAATATCAATTTCTTGCATTGGCTCGAGAATTAAAGAGTCATAGTAAATTAATCAGGAATATAGCTCTTGTTCCAGATAATATCATTCGTTATATATATCCTATTACAGGAAATGAAAAAGCTATTGGCTTGGATTATTCAAAAACACCAGCTCAATACGATGCGATACAGCGAGCGATTATCGAAAAAAAACAATCATTGCCGGACCTGTAAATCTTGTACAGGGAGGGATTGGTATTATAGGGCGAACTCCAATTTTTATAAATTATTACAAAAATAATAAAATCAAGCAACGCTATTGGGGAATGGCTTCTACTGTAATAGATTTTAATTTATTACTTGATGCTACAGGAATTATTAATACAAATCTAAATATTGCTATTCGGGGAAAAAATGCTACAGGCTCATATGGTGAAATTTTTTGGGGTGATGAAAAAGTCTTTTCATCAAAACCGGTAACTACCGATATAATTTTACCTTCAGGAAGCTGGCTGTTAGCCGCAATACCTAAAAACAATTGGCCTTCATATAACCCTTTAACATCTACTTCATTTCTTGCAGGGATATTTCAATCATTTTTTTTATCTTTACTGCTATTCCAAACATTGCAGATAAGTCAAAGCCGTGCCATTGAAATCAAAAAACGTAAAGCATCCGAAAATGACTTACGGCAAAAAAACAGGGCGCTTCATCTATTCTCACAATGCAATAGTGCAATTGCTTATGCTTCTGATGAATTAGCTCTTTTAACTGAAATATGCAGGATTGCTGTAGAATCCGCAGGTTATAAAATGGCATGGATAGGACAAGCAAAAGATGATCATATGAAAACTGTAAAACCGATTGCTTATGCCGGTTTGGAAGATGGTTTCTTAGATAAAATAACAGTAAGCTGGGGAGAAAATGAATATGGCTATGGAGCGGCAGGTACAGCCATACGTACCCGTAAACCCGCTATTTATCGTGATATTATCAATAATCCAAATTTTAAACCATGGTATGAAATATTAAAAACCCGTGATTATGCTTCAATCATTGCTATACCGCTTATAGTGGACAACAATGTTTTTGGTGCATTAATTATATATGCATCTGAAATAGATGCATTTGATTCTACCGAAGTCAAGCTGCTTGATGATTTAGGTAAAAATATTTCACATGGTATTGCTGCCATTAGAGCTAAAAAAGAGAGGGACAGAGCTATATCGGCTTTAGAAAATGAAAGAAATGAATTAGAAAAACGTGTTAATCAACGTACACAGGAATTACTTAATGCTAAAAACGCCGCTGAAGCAGCTGATAGGCTTAAATCCGCTTTTCTTGCAACAATGTCGCATGAAGTACGCACTCCGCTTAATTCCATAATTGGTTTCTCAGGGATACTGCTTCAGGGAATGGCAGGACCATTGAATGAAGAACAAAAAAAACAACTCGGAATGATATATAAAAGCTCTGAACACTTACTTGCTCTGATAAACGATATTTTAGATATATCAAAAATTGAAGCAGGTCAAATGCAACTTGTAAATGAATCATTTAATATACATGAAGTCCTTGAAAAAACAATTAATATCAGCAAGCCTCTGGCAGAAAAGAAAAATCTTAATATTGAAATTGAGATCGAATCTGAGATCGGATTAATCAAAGGTGATCGAAGGCGAGTTGAGCAGATTATTTTAAACCTATTAAGTAATGCAATTAAATTTTCAGAAGAGGGATGCATTCATGTCAAATATTCAATTCAAGGAGATAACGCCCTCATAAGTATAACGGATACCGGCATAGGTATAAAAAACTCAGATATCGAGAAATTATTTAAACCATTTATACAGATTGATACAGGATTTACCCGAAAATATGAAGGTAGAGGTCTTGGTCTTTCAATTTGTAAAAAACTTGTCAATTTGATGGGGGGTAACATTTGGGTAGAAAGTGAATTGGGTAAAGGCAGCGCATTCAGTTTCACTATACCTATTGATAGGAGCGATAAATGAAAACTTTAATCCTTTATATTGAGGATAACGATCAAAATTTTTATTTGATAAAGTTCATATTAAATACAAGAGGTTATGAAGTAATAAGAGCGATAGACGGCAAAGAAGGCATCGATCTTGCTAGTAAAATCAAAGCTGATCTAATTCTTCTGGATATACAACTGCCTGTTATGGATGGCTATACTGTATTACAAAAATTACGACAAAATCCTGACCTAGCATCAACCCCAATAATTGCACTTACTTCCTATGCCATGTCGGGTGACCGTGAAAAAGCCTTGAAGGAAGGCTGTACAGATTATATCGAAAAGCCCATCAATCCAGAATTATTTATCAGTCAAATTGAAAAATATCTAATCATTAAACCTGAGGACAATAATTTATGAGTAATATTTTAACTGTCGATGACAACCTTCAAAATCTTTTGATGCTTGAAGCATTATTAAAAAACTACGGTCATAATGTAACTTTTGCGAATAATGGTAAAGAAGCACTGGATATCGCCAACAAAAATCCTCCTGATCTTATTATTACAGATATCCTTATGCCTATTATGGATGGATTTGAACTATGTCGTCGATGTAAGTCTAATCCTATTCTTTCTTGTATTCCATTCATATTTTATACAGCAACTTATACCGATCCAAAAGATGAACAATTTGCTCTCAATTTGGGAGCTGACATGTTCATAATTAAACCTGAAAAACCAGAAATATTAGTAGAGGCTATTCATGGAATACTGGAAAAATATAAAAATAAAGAATTTATTTCTTCTAAAGAATCATTGAAAGATGAAACAAAAATACTAAATCAATACAATGATGTTTTATTTCGCAAACTGGAAAAGAAAATCATTCAATTGGAAGAGGAAATAAATAATAGAAAACGTGCAGAAGAAAATATTCTTGAAAATGAAAGAAAATTCAGAGCTTTTTTTGAAAATTCTCCTATCGGCAAATCAATAACTGGAATCGATGGGAAAATGCAAGTAAATAATTCATTCTGCAAAATAACAGGATATTCAAAAGAAGAGCTTCAAGATAAAAAATGGGAGGATATAACTCACCCGGATGACATTAAACTATCTAAGGATTTTATCAACTCTTTGATTGAAGGCAAGTTACAGCAAGCTCGTTTTGAAAAAAGATATATTAATAAAAATGGCAATATTGTATGGGTAGATATTTCTACCTATTTGCAAAGAGATAATAAAGGCACACCGCAATTTTTTATTACATCGGTTATCGATATCACAAAACGTAAGCAAGATGAAGAAAAGATTATTAAGGCTCTTGCCGAAAAAGAAATTCTTATTAATGAACTTTATCACCGAACTAAAAATAATATGCAGGTTATTATCTCGATGCTTAATCTTAAAGCAAGTTATTCTCAAAACCATGATATAAAAAATATTCTTAAAGATATAGAAAGCCGTATTCATTCTATGGCACTCGTACAAAACAAGTTATTTCAATCAAAAAATCTTTATCAAATAAATTTAAAAGATTATATCATTGATCTTACTAACCTATTAGTGAATATCTATATGATCTCTGAAAACAAAATCAAATTCAATTTATCAGATATGGATGATATATTTATAATGATTGACAGCGCTATACCATGCGGTTTAATAATAAACGAACTAGTAATTAATTCAATAAAATATGCATTCCCTGACAAGTATTCAGGGGAAATAAAAATCTCTCTTAAACAAATACAAGATCAAATCATAAAATTGACAGTTAGTGATAATGGTGTCGGAGTTGAAGAAGGGTTTGACTTCAGAGAAAATTCAAAAATGGGAATGAAAATCATTTTTGATATCGCTGAAAATCAATTAAATGGGAAAGTTATATTTAAAAATGAGAACGGCTTATCTTGTGTTATTACTTTTAAAAATAAACCGAATAAAATCTCGATATAATCGTAAATTCTTTGTTTAACAGATAGCAAAAATCACATCGCTGAAAGCATCTTATCTATCTGATCCCTTTTTGGATAATCTGACTTAGAGTTTATCAAAATCTTAAAAACAGATTTAGCCTCATCGTATTTATTTTGATTAAAATACAGTGTACCAAGTTCATAATATGCATCATAATAATTACTGTCAATAGTTATAGCTTTTTGAAATGATCTTATAGCTTCATCAAGATTATTTGTTTCTTTAAGACAAATTCCAAGATTGTAATGTATAACAGGATTTGAAGGATTCAAATCGATACTTTTTTTATAGGCTGTTATCGCAAGTTCGTAATTCTTCAATTTTTGAAGGCTGTCAGCCATATTGTTATAAAGCCTGAATTGACCTGGATCAATACTTAATCCTTTCTGGGCAACTGTAATCGAATCTTCATATTTATTAGTCTCATTGTATAATTTACTCAAATTAACATACGATTCCATATCTTTTGGATTTATATTAATTGCTTTTTCATAATCGTTTATTGCTTCATTAATTTTACCAATCTTGCTCTTACTAAATGCTGAGATATAATACAAAACTGAAGATTGACCAACTGAGAAACCATCGCTTGCATATTTTAAAGCATTATCATATTTTCCTCGGTTTTTTTCGATTTCTGCCAAATTTTCATAAGCTTCCAATAAGTTTGACTTATCTTTATCATTTGACTTTGGGTTAAGCGAAATAGCCTTCAAGTAACTCTCGATTCCCTTATCTGCCTGATTTAAAGCTTTGTAACATTCGCCCATTTTTTGATAATAATTATAATTGTTGTTTATCTCACTTGCGGCTTTATAATAATTCAATGCAGTATTATAATCATTTTGAAGTCTGTATACTTCTCCAAGGCTGGAATACGCATAATGAAATTTAGGATCGATATTTACAACCTGTTTATAATATTTAATCGCCTCACTTCGATTATCAAGCCGTCTCTTTGTATTTGCCAAATAGTAAAGCGCATTGACAAAATCAGGTTTTATTCTAACTGCATTATAGAAACTGCTTTCGGCATTTTTGTAATCCTTTTGCTCATAGTATAACTTCCCTAAAGCATAAAAGGCTTCATAGTTTTTAGGATTTAATTTTATCGTTTCTTTATATTCATCGATAGCTAGATCTTTTATGTTTTCATTATCATAAATTCTCGCAAGTGCAAAATGTGCATTTTCAAGGTTATTATTATTTTTCAAAGCTTTTTTAAGCCGCTTAATCGCTTCTTCCACATTCCTGCTGTCATTGGGGTTTTCATCGTACAGAGTTACACCTAAATATGCATTTGCTTCGGCATTATTGTCATCCATTTGAAGAGCTTCAAGAAACTTACTCTTTGCCATAGCATAATTTTGATTGTTATAGGCTTGTATCCCGTCATCAATGAGTTTATTTATTTTTTTACTTTTTTCATTCAACTGAGCGTTATTATTATTATTGTCTTCCTGTCTTATTATTACCGGTTTTTGATCGGTTTTTTCTATCATGGCATTCATTGAATCAAAAAGCATTTGTTTTTCTTTTCTCTGTCTTTCTTCCTCTTCATATTGAGCCAACTGATCTTTTTTACTTTTTGCATCAAGGATCTTCTTTCGCCATTCTATTGCATCCTTATCATTTATATTTTTCTTTAAAAGATCTTCAACTCCATCCAGAGCCCTATCATATAGACCGTCATTATAATTTACTTCAATAATCTTTAGTATACTGCTCCTATCGTTAGCTCTAAAAGTATTAAATAAGAAAAAAATAAGAATCAATAATATTATTATCCCTAAAGCTATCCCTCCAATCACCAATCCTTTTTTCACTTTACAAACTCCTCGTACAATAAAAATAGTATTAAAATATTATTTTAGATTAAAATCATTTGTCTATATAATTATTAATTCTAATTAATTGTCAACTTACAATCTAATCGATCTCTTCATACATCTCTTTTGATTTTTGTGTCTTATTCTTGTCAGTTTCCAGGCTTTTTGAATCATTCTGATCCTTTGAAAGCTCTTCTTTTATTTTATTTAAAAATTCTTCTCTCAATCTTTTTTCTTCTTCTTCTTTAAGCTTTTTCTCCATTAATTGTTTCTCAAATTTTGCCAGTATAGCCTGCATTTTTGCCCTTTTATCGGCGTTAGCTGTTATTTCAACATACTTTTTCCAGTTTAAGATCGCCCTATCATAATCTTTATTCTCATAATAAATAGTGCCAAGCATATAATAAGTCGAATCAATATTGCTATTATATTCCAACGACTTATTATAATTTTGCACCGCTACATCCTTAAGTCCCTTATTATAATAATAAGTACCCAGATCAAAATATAAAAGTCCTTTTTTTTCATTAGAATTTTCATAGTTAATTGCATTACGGACTGCAATAATGGCTTCATCGTAGAGTTTTAACTCATTTAATACTGCTGCATAGATGGAATATCCAAAAGAATCAACAGGATTGTTACTGAGATAAGATTCAAGCTGTTTTTTTGCATCATCCCATTTATTAAATCTGACGGTTTTGTCGATAATATCATTTAGCGTATTGCAATATATGTACGAAATTATTATAATAAAATTTAGTATAAAAAATAATTTTTTCATAAAATAATTTTAATTCGCAAATAATTCTATTAAAATTATATATATTTTAATTAAAATTGTCTAGTTAATATATATTATTTACAAAAAATAAGGATTAGCTTTGAATAATTTAACGATTCAGGTATTTTTTGGAGTCTTATTATTCGGCGGGATAGGTATTCTATTATTTTTTATAATAAAAAGTATTTTTTCTCCAAAAAAACTAACAACTCTCAAAAACATGATTAAAACCGGCAACTACAAATCTGCTGTAAACATAGCTAAAGATATTTTAAACAAAGACAAAGATAATATTGAAGCACATTATTACCTTGGAGAAGCATACTATAATCAGGGCAAACATGAATTGGCTCTGATTGAATATAAAAGAGCCGAACAGCGCGGTATTTATGATAAAATCGATGAAAAATCATTAAGAAGTAAGCTTGGTGAATTATACACAGAAAAAGGCGATATAGATGAGGCATTAAAAGAGTATGTATTACTTATGAAAAAATACACTACAGACCATCTATACTATTTTAAAGCGGGTGAATTATTTGAGCAAAAAAACATGTACCAGCAGGCATTAAAAAGTTATCATGATGCAATAAAAATCGACAAAAATTTTACACCGGCACTGATCAATCTTGGAATACTGTTATATAAATCAAAAAATTATATCGAAGCCAGAAAATTTCTGGATGCATCGGTAAATAAAGATCCAAATAATTTTAAAGCTTTTTTTTATCTTGGGATGCTTGACAAGCAGGAAAACAATTTTAAAGGAGCACTAAAAAATCTGGAAAAATCCTCAAGAGATAAGGATTACAAATTAAGAAGCCTTATGGAACGGGGTATAATACTAATGATGCAGGGAAGACTCGAAGATGCAACCGTAGAGCTCGACAGAGCATTAAAAAACTGCGCTACAGAAGATAATGTAAAATTGAATATAAGATACGTGCTGGCAAGCTGTTTTGAACAAAGAAGGAATATAACCGAAGCAATTCAATTATGGGAAGAAATTTATGCAATAAAACCCACTTTCAAAGATGTTGCCGAAAAGTTGTCAAATTATCAGGATTTGAGAGTTGATGACAGAATGAAAGATTTTCTAACGGCTACGGATATAGATTTTGTCGATATATGCAAAGGAATAATTGAAAAGATGGGATTGAATATCCTTGAACAGGATATCATATCAAGAGATTCGATTGAATTTTTTTGTCTTGAGCCTGATACAAAATGGCGAAACATGAAAAAAAGACCGAAGATCATTCATATTACACGAAGAAACGATCAGGTCGATGAAGCGATTATCCGTAATTTAAATGAAAAAATGAGGGAAAAAAACATCATAAGGGGAGTTGTAATCACTTCATCTGGATATACAAAAAGTGCAATGGCTTTTGCAAAGGAAAGGCCAATAGAATTGATTGATAAAAATGGCTTGCAAGATATTTTAAAACAGGTTACTATATAATAAATCATAATTATAAAAAAAGAGGACTAAAACTTTTGACTATATTTAAATCGCTTATAAGTAATATGGTGCTTTTGAGCGCTCTATTTAGCTGGTTTATAGCTCAATTTCTAAAAATAATTATTGAAATATTCAGGAAAGAACATCTTAAAAGCACAAAAGAATTTATATTTCGTGTCATTTTCGGTACCGGCGGAATGCCTTCCAGTCATTCTGCTACGATAAGTTCAGTAACATTATCAATCGGTCTAAAAGAGGGATTTAATTCTTCAATTTTTGCCCTGGCTGTTGTTATGTTAATAATAGTGATAAGAGATGCAACTGGAGTAAGACTATCATCAGGCAAACAGGCAAAAGCGATAAATGCGATACTGGAAAATCAATATAAAATTTACAAAATCGATTATGAAAAAGTCAAAGAAGTTAAAGGGCACACTCCTTTAGAGACATTCGTTGGTATTATTGTCGGTATTCTTGTTTCGCTGGGTATGATGACAATAGTTTATAAATAGGACAATTATTGCGATTAACATTTAGTATTCTATCAAGCTATAAAAAACCAGCAAAAAAATTAGAGCTCGAATACTCGCAATATTTTTTTTGCTGAGTACTTATTGCTTTGAATTATTATATGTACATTGCAATAATATAAAAAAATAATAAAAATCATTAATATTTTCATATCAACGATAATATGATAGAATGCTAATATGATTAATAGGGCTTTTGCTCTATTAGCCAAATTGCTACGATGTATAAAAAATCAATAATAAATAAAATTTGAGGAATTAAATAAATAATCATGAAAAATATAGTAATCAAAATCAGCTCAAATCTTTTAAAACCAGAATTAAGCATCGACATAGTAAAAAAACTTGCACGTGAAATTTCTGATTTAAACAAAAATGGTTATAAAGTTATTATTGTAACATCCGGAGCGGTTATGCATGGATTAAAAACTTTGGGGCTTGATAAAAAGCCTACTTTACTTCCAATGCTCCAGTCGACTGCTGCCATAGGGCAGATAAAATTGATGACCAGATATCAGGAAGCATTCGAAAAATACAAGCTTAACTGTGCTCAAATATTAGTATCTGTTGACGATTTTAAAATCAGAAAAAGATTTTTAAACTTAAGAAATACTCTTGAATCATTACTGGAAATCGGAGCGATTCCGGTATTCAATGAAAATGATTCCATAAATACAGAGGAATTAAAATTTGGAGATAATGATTCCCTGTCAAGTCTAATTACAATAATGGTGGATTTTGATCTATTGATTATATTATCAGATGTCGATGGATTTTACGACAAAGATCCAAAGCAATATAAAAATGCAAAACTGCTTTCTCAAATCGATGACTTAAATGAAGATTACATGGCTTATGCTTCATCAAAAGTCTCAAAATATTCATCAGGCGGAATGAAAAAAAAAATTGAAGCCGCTTTAAAATGCAAAAAAGCAGGAATAGATGTTTTTATTGGTCACGGCTTGAAAGTGTCTATACAGAAAATTCTGGAAAATAATGAAATTGGCACTTATATAAAAGGTGAAAAAATAAAAACAAATGCAAGGAAAAAATGGCTTGGTTTATTCCCAACAGAAAAAGGCTCAATTTCAATTGATGAAGGAGCTTACAGGGCTTTAAAAAACAATTCATCTTTACTTGCCAGCGGTATTATAAAAGTACTTGGGGATTTTGAAAAAGGCAGTTTAGTCGATATAATTTATGCCGGCAATAAAATTGCTCAAGGCTTGACCAATTACTCGTCAAAAGAAGTAAACCTCATCAAAGGCAAAAAATCAAATGAATTTCACAAATATCTTGAATCATACGATTATAGTGAGGTAATACATAAGAATAATTTGTATTTGATTAAATAAAAAGTTTTATATTTTTTTGTTTTTTCTAAAAAAGAGTCTATAATATATATATCATTTTTCTCTTCGGGACAACTCATGACTGATAGGGTTAAAAAAAATATAAAACAGAGGTCTGTTTTAACAGATTATCTGGAGCATTTATACCTTGAAAAAGCACTTGATTCATTCTTTAAATCAAAAGCCAAAAAATTCCCTTTTTATGTGAATATTTCTAACCTGCAAAGTTATTATAAACACGCAGAGTATTTTACAAGAACATGGCTAAGTTTTATGGACAACGAAGAGTTTAACGAAGTTGTAAGATCAAGGCTGAATAAAACATTGAAAAAACTGCCGGAATCACTTTTAGAATCACAAATTTAACATTTAATCAAAATTTCTATATACAATTCTTCTTATTTTTTGTATAAAAAAACATGTACATTTTTCCATATTGGTCGAAATTCGTTATTTATCCTCTATTGGGAGCATTCCTGGGTTACATAACTAACTGGATTGCCATAACTTTATTATTTAGACCAAGAAAAAAAATATTCGGGATTCAAGGACTCTTGGTTAAACGAAAAGAGTTAATAGCCATAAAGGCAGGAGAAATAATCCGGGAATACCTTTTAAACACTCAGGAATTATCAAAGGTCATTGATAAAAATAAGGTAAAAGAAAGTATTTCCAAACTAGTTGATAATACATTAAAGTTTATCCCCAAATTTGCTCGTAAAGTCCTTTCAAAAACATTGAGAGAGTTAACATATTTCTATTTTTTTGACAAAGCGGGATACATTAAAGAAGAAATAATGGAATTAACAATCAACGATACCGATCTGGAAAGAATAATAAAAGAAAAAATAATGCAGTATGATATAGGAGAAATAGAATATATCATTAAAAAAGCATCGGGACAAGAAATTACCTTTATACTATGGTCAGGGGCACTGCTTGGTATTATTATTGGATTGCTTGAAGCTCTTCTTCCTATTTAAATTTTATATTACCAATTTCTTTAAGCCCTTTATGTGTTAGTTTAAGTAAAGCATATTTACCTTCACTATAACAGATAATTCCCCTTGATACCAAGAGATTCAATTCACTTTCAATGTCATTAAAATCGTACTTTTTCAATAATCCATATTCCTGCCATTCTTTATATTTAGGTTCTATATCTATACTTCCTTTTAATATTTTTAATGCTTTTATTTTGCCAACTTTCCCTTCATTATGAATTACAAATAAAATAATATTTTTCTGGATTTCATTCCATTTTATTTCGTCTTCCTTATATGTGCCACGGCAAATATCACAGCTACCGCAATTATCATTATTGCTTTTTTCTCCAAAATAATTCAGTAAATATTTTTTTCTGCATGTGGTAAGGTTTGCATAATCAATCATTGCATCAAGCTGTCTTTTATCAATTATTATTTTCTTTGCTATACTTTTCTCGTAATCATTTTGCTCCTTTACAGAAAATTCGGGTTTTACTATTTTAATAATCTTTCCTTTTTTTATTAACTTATAATTAATTACCTTTTCTTCTTTCAATCTATTTATGATATTATAAAAATCCTTTTCGTCAATATTAATTCTTTTTAAATAATCATTGACATTACCCGCATCAGAAATTTTTCTTGATATTGGAGAAGCAAATAACTCTTCCAAAAAATCCCTATCTTTTTCATTTATTTTCTTTTTAAGAAGATCTATCTCTATCTTATCCTGACTTATATAATCAAAATCAATAAACCCGTGATGATTAAGATATTTTATACATGATAAGACAGTATAAGGATTAAATCTGCCTTCCGTTATCATATCATAATCATCAGCATATATAATGTTATTTTGCCCGGCTTTTTTTATCATATTATAAACATCAATTAATTCTTTTAATTTTGGGTTAGATGATTTAATAAAAAATTCCTGTATCCTTACATCATCGTCAAGATACATAAGCAGGCAAAAGCTAGTTTTATTATCTCTACCCGCTCTACCAGTCTCCTGATAATATGCTTCAATCGAGCCCGGTATAGCATAATGGACAACATACCTTATATCTTTTTTATTAACTCCCATGCCAAATGCGTTAGTCGCTATTAAAATATCAAGTTTATTGTTTATAAAATCATCCTGCATGTTCTTTCGGACTTCATTTTTTAAGCTACCATGATATATACCGATTTTTTTATCTTTAACATTCGTTTTTAAAATATTATAAATCAATTCGGCATCTTTAACCGACGAAGTATAAATTATCCCGGGAGGTTTTACCTTGCAGGTAAAATCAATTAAAGCCTTATTCTTGTCTTCTCTCGTAAAAAACTTATTTACTCCATAGATTAAATTTTCCCTGTTAAATCCGCTTATAAAAACATTAGGACTTTTCATATTTAATGTTTTAATTATGTCATTGCTGACATCCTGTGTAGCCGTTGCCGTTAATGCAAGTATTGGAGGATTTCCCAGCTTCTGGATCACGCTACTTAAAAGCCTATAATCAGGTCTAAAATCATGCCCCCACTCGGATATACAATGAGCTTCATCAATGGCAAAACAGTCTATTTTAATGCTGGAAATCCATTTGAAAAAACTTTCACTTTTAAATCTCTCAGGAGTCAAATATAAAAGCTTGATTTCGCCTTTTTCAACCATCTCTCTGATAGACAATTGTTCATTTAGTGAAACTGTAGAGTTAATCATAGCTGCCGGATACTTAATTGACTTTAAATAATCAATCTGATCTTTCATCAATGATATCAATGGAGAAATAACGATTGTAAGCCTATCAAAACATAATGCTGATATCTGATAGCAAATACTTTTGCCAAATCCAGTTGGCATGATACCAAGTGTATCTTTTTTATCTAAAATAGAATCAATTATTGATTTTTGACCTTCTTTAAAACTGGAATGATGAAAATATTTCTTTAAATATTCTACAGCTTTATCTCTCATAATAAATTTTCATTATATTTATTTTCTTAAATACAAAATTTTATAATATTTTTAATAAATAAAAACAATAAATATATTAATCCATTAACATTGACAAAATATATAAAAATATAATATATATTCTGATATTATATCAAAAGGCGTATAATTTGGACAACATTTATCTGGAATTAAAAGATCTTGCAAATAAAATTTCAGAAGAATTATCTATCGAGATTAATAAAATTAAATCTAAAATAAAAATCGCTTCAATTATAATCGGCAATGATCCGGCAAGTTTAAGCTATCTTGCAGGAATGAAAAAAAAGTGTGAGAAATTAAGTATTGATCTTGAAATAATACAGATGGATAATGAAACTGAAGAAAATGTTTTACTCGAAAAAATAAATTTATTAAATAATGACAATGATTATGCAGGAATTATAGTACAGGTGCCGTTGCCAAAAAATTTTAATTTCCATGAAATAGCTTGCAAAATAGATTATAAAAAAGACCTTGATGGAATTAATCCATTAAATGAAGGATTATTGTTTGCTGGAAAACCTTTCATAATACCGGCAACCGCATGGGCAGTTTATCTTACTTTAAAATATGTAAATAATATTTTACTATTCAATCCTTCGGGGAAAACAGCATGCATAATTGGTAGATCATTAACTGTCGGCAAACCATTGATTCACCTTCTTTTAAGCATGAATTTAACGGTAACAACAATTCATTCTAAAAGTATACACCCTCAATTAATCTCTTCTCAATCGGATATACTCATTGCCGCATGCGGTGTACCAGAATTTATTGATGCAAGCTGGATAAAGCAAGGAGCAATCGTCATAGATGTAGGCATACATTCAATAGATGATAATTCTCAAAAAGGATATAAGCTATGCGGAGATATCAATCAGGCTTCGGTCTTAAAAAAATCAAAATTATTAACTGCTGTACCTGGCGGGATTGGCAGTGTTACAAGTACATTGATTTGTGCTAATGCAATAAAAAGCTATTATAAAATCAATAAAAATATTGATTTCAAATTTAAATTTGAAGAATAAAAAATAGTTGCTGATTTTATAAAAAAATAATCGATTAATGGATTTATCATGATAAAATATAATTTTAAAAGGATTTTCTATGAATGAAGAAAATGAAATTAAAAATAATGACGAAAGCACATTAAATGATCATGTTAAAATCAAAACAGAATCTTTTCTTGCATCCAGAGGATTACTGGTTGTATTATCATCAAATTTTCTAGGAATGTCCTTTATCATCAATAAGCCAAAAGTTGTTATAGGCAGGCATCCTGAATGCGATATAATAATAAACGATCCTGCTATCAGCAAAGAGCATTGTGCAATAATTTTAAAAGATGACCATAAATTCTTTATTGAAGATCTTAATTCAACCAATTTTACTTATCTAAATGGTAAAAAAATCAAGAAAGCAGAGCATATAATCTACGGCGACAGGATTATAATAGGCTCAACAATTTTGCGCTTTTATATCGAAGAAAAAATCGATTAAATAATGGAGATATTTTTTGATTAAAAGATCAAGCGGCATACTCATACATCCTACATCATTTTTTGGGAAATATATCTGTGGGCAACTGGACTATGATGCTAAAAAAATAATCGACTGGCTAAAAAAAGCCGGTCAGAGTATACTTCAAGTATTACCTTTGGGTCCAACAGGATACGGTGATTCGCCATACCAATCGTTTTCCGCGTTTGCAGGTACTCCATATATTATATCGTTTGATGAACTAATTAAAAAAGGAATTCTGTCAAAAAATGATCTAGCTGATTATCCCAGAGGTGATTTTAAAAGGGTGAGCTACTATGATCTCTATATTAATAATTTTAAGATATTAAAAAAAGCATTCAGTAATACAAAAATAGCCAATGATTTAAATTATGAAAAATTCTGCAATGAAAATTCTTACTGGCTGGATGATTATGCTACTTTTATGGCTATAAAAGATATGCACAACGGAGCAAGCTGGAATTTATGGGAAGATGAATTAAGAGAGCGAACCAATTTATCAAAATTTATTAAAAGTCACAAATTTGAAATAAATTTTTATAAATTTATTCAATATGAATTTTATACACAATGGATGGATTTTAAAACCTATGCAAACAATAATGGAATAAAAGTTATAGGAGATGCGCCTATCTTTGTTTCGTATGACAGCGCAGATGTATGGGCAAATCAAAAAATATTCAATTTAAGTGAAGATGAAAATCCGGCTGTTGTGGCAGGCGTCCCTCCTGATTATTTTTCTGAAACAGGACAACTTTGGGGTAATCCTATCTACAGATGGGATGTAATGCTAAAAAATAACTTTGACTGGTGGAAAAAACGAATCAATCACACACTTAAGCTTGTCGATTGCATAAGGATAGACCACTTCAGAGGATTTGAAGCTTACTGGGAAATACCTTTTGGCGAGAAAACTGCTATAAACGGTAAATGGGTTAAAGCGCCTGGCTTTGAATTATTCAATTCGTTAAAAGAAATTTACGGAGAAAATCTAAACGAACTAATTATAGCAGAAGATCTCGGTGTAATAACAGATGAAGTAAAATTTCTTAGAGATTATTTTAAATTTCCCGGTATGAGGATATTTGAATTTGCAAATTTTCCAAAATTTGATGCTAAGGATAATGATGAAGCATTCAAAGATGGCTATCTGCCAGAAAATTACATAAAAAACTGCATCGCCTACCCTGGTACACATGATAATGATACATTATTAGGATGGTATGAAAGTCTTGACAAACAGAAAAAGCATGATATATTGCATTATCTTAAAATAAAAGATAAAAATGAACTTAATTATGCAGTAATAAAAAAAATGCTTGATTCTAAAGCAGATAGGATAGTATTCTTAATGCAGGATGTTTTGGAATTACCAACTGAAAGCCGTTTAAATAAACCAGGCACCTGTGGCATTCATAATTGGTCATGGAAGCTTGAAGAAAGATTATTAACCGATAGCTATGCTGAAAAACTGTATGATTTAACCAAGAGTTCTGGGAGAATATAACATGTCAAAATTAGCAGCATCTATTTTATCAGCTGATTTTTATAAACTCGGTAATGAAATAGAATCGGCAATTGATGATGGAGCCGACTGGATACATATAGATGTTATGGATGGTCAATTTGTACCTCAACTTAGTTACGGCAGTAAAATAGTAGAAGACATCAAAAAAAACAACAATGTGTTTTGCGATGCCCATCTTATGGTAATAAGACCAGAATTATTAATAGATCAATTTATATCAGCAGGTACAGATCTTATTAATTTTCATGTAGAAGCCGCAACTCATGGAGATAGGATTATCTCCATGATTAAAGACAATGGCAGACTTGCAGGAATTACTTTAAACCCTACAACTCCGGTAAGCTCTATTAAACATTATCTGCCTTTAGTTGATTTGATCCTGGTAATGAGTGTCAACCCCGGATATTCAGAACAAAAGTGCATTGACTATAACTTTAATAAAATTGAAGAATTAAATAAATTGCGAAAAGAAAATAACTACAAATATTTAATACAGATCGACGGAGGCATTTCACTACAAAATGTTGAAATACCTTTAAAACTAGGGACAGATGTTATTGTAGCCGGCTCAGGTTTTTTTAATGCATCAAAAAATGAAAGAAAAAAAATGTCCGCTTTAATTCACAGTTATGAGGATAATTAATATAATAAAAGGATATTTAAATCATGAAAAGCATTCTTAAAATTTTTACTGTTTTAATATTATTGTTAGTAATATTCTCATGTTCTGATAAAGCTCCCGCTACTGTAAGCAATACTGACACATTCGAAGTATCTGGAACATTAAAGACCGAAAACCCTTCTGCCGGAAGTCGCAATGCATATTTTAGACTCTTAAAATTTCAAGAAGAAATAGAGGCAACACCATTATATCTAATTAAATCAACTGCTTTTGCCGATATCTCTGGGGTTATGACGGCAACATATTCTTACAGTGGGATAGCAAGAGGCCGCTACGATGTAGTTATATTTATAGATATAAACAATAACGCTACAATAAATTCAAATCTTCCTGACTCAGGAGATCTTTATATTAAAACAAGCTTTATATTCAACGATAAAGATCTTAAATTTGATGTAAACAATACTCAATGGCTTACTTATTAAAAAAATATATATTATTGAATTCACCACAGTTTTTACATTTCCCGTTTTTATCCACCTGATGAATTTTTACAGAATAATAATTCCTCGAAACAAGTAACGTCTTGCAGTTTTTACAATAAGTGTCAGCATCTCCCGGTATATTACCGCCATAAACAAAATTTAAATTATTCTTTGCCAGAGCAATAAGCTTTTCTAATTTTTCAATCGAAGTCGCAGGCTTGTCAAATTTATAAGACGGATGATACCTTGATATATGAAATGGAATATCCTTTGATATATTCTTTATAAAATCTACAATTTCGCCCATCTCTTCAATGGTATCATTAGTATCAGTAACAACCAGTGTAGTCAATTCAATATGAACTTTCATATCGTAGGCTAATCTGATAAAATCTTTTACAGGCTCTAACTTTCCATGACACACTTTTTTATAAAAATTTTCACGGAATGATTTTAAGTCTATATTTGCGGCATCAATATATTTCAATAATTCTTCTGCAGGCTTTTCATTAAGATAACCGTTTGTCACAAGCACTGTTTTGATATTACTGTCCCTGCATAAAATAGCAGTCTCCCTAACCCACTCAAAATAAAGAGTCGGCTCGGAATACGTAAAGGCAATCGATTTTAAATTCTTTTCCTTTAATATATAGACCATATCTTCTGGAGATAACCTGTCAGGAGTATTTTCAGGATGATACTGACTTATCGAGTAATTCTGGCAAAACTGGCAGTTTAATGTACAACCATAAAACCCTACTGAAAAAATCTGGGTTGCAGGCATAAAATGATACAGAGGTTTTTTTTCTATCGGGTCGAGCCCTGATGAAGAAATTATTCCTGAATAATGATTGACTATTTTATCATTTTCCCTTTTTCTCGTCTTACATATACCGAATTTAGCATCTTTTAATATACATAAATTCGGACATAACAGGCATTGAACATCATCATTGACCTTACGATATAATTCAATCATTCGTAAAAAAATACCTCATAAAAACTTTGTTATATATTATATTACAAATAACACCATTAATAAAGCCTAAAATAATTCCTACAGAAATTATTAAAATACTTATGTAAAAAACAGCCTGAAGAGGGATAAACAAAGTTGACGCCACTAGCTGTCCTGTATTATGAAAGAAAGAACTTAAAAGACTTATACTAATAAAACTCGTATGGCGCTTGATCAAATGAAATAATGGATATGACAATAGAATAAAAAATAAATTACCGCTTAATGCAATAAAAAATAAATATGAAAATATCGTGCCTCTGAATAAATGTGAAAATACAACCTTAAATAGTACGATATAAATGCATTCATAATAGTTAAAAAGAGAAAAACAAAATAGTACTGGGACATTGGAAAGCCCGAGACGCAAAAATGGCACTGGCATAGGTATGAAATTTTCAAAAACACCTATAAAGGCACTCAAGCCCGCAAAAAACGCAATCTTATTTATTTTGTTATTCATCTTACAACCTCATCGAAATCATTGTTTTCCTCATTTTTATTAATGATATATGCGCTTACCTTGTTGGGAAGACAAATAACAGGATAATTTTTTAGACTCACCCACCCCATTTTAATACAGTCCTTATTCATACAGGATGATTGGGTAAATCTGAATCTGCCATTATCGATATTTATTACAGTTATCCCTGTTTCTCCCTTTATCTCAATAGTCTTGACCTGATTCATGCTATAATAAAATTTACCTTCCGGGCTTGTAACCATTAAATATGCCGAGTCTTTTTCTCCATTTATGAAATTAAAAACAATAAAAAAAACAATCAATATGATGAAAAATAATAAAATTAAAATATCTAAAAACGTTACTCTTTTCATAAGCTGTTTTTATTGCCAAATAATAATTTGAGATTATTTGATTTACTAGGAGAATAACCAAGTGTATTTTCCCATACAAATGGGCTTTCCATGCATAAATAAATCGGTAGCCCACTGCTAAACGATCTTAATTTTTCAATTATGATTCTATATAACCTAAGTCTTATTTTCATAAAATATCTGTATTTTTTATCAGCACATTCCTGAAATTCTTCATATAATAATTTTACATTAGGATAATTATACTCCATCATATTCTTTAACTCTCCTGTATATCGGAATGTACCGAGGCTTATCCATGCAATATTATCACAGGATATATATTTAAATATTCTATCAATAAGATTACTATAATGCATTTCAAAATTATCAATATTTACTATTGGGTCAAAATGAATGGCTATCTTATAACCTTTTGCCTGAAGTCTTGATGATGCGATCAATCTTTTTTCAATCCCAACCGCATCGGTTTCAATCTCATTAATTAAAATGTCAGGATTTACTGAAAATCCGACGATTATATTTCCCGGAGAATCGATATTTAAAATATTATCTATATAATCAGTTTTCGTTTTGAATTCAAAACAGGCATTTTTGAACCTTGAAAAAAAATCAATAAAATCAGCAGAAAACCCCGTCAAATAATCATAAACCAGAGAATCTCCAAGCTCACCCGTACCGACTCTGAAATATTTATCTTTTTTACCTTCAAAAACCGATCTCAAATAGTCAAAAATATTTTCTACATCAACATTTATAATTGTAAAAGGCTGATTTAAATATGACTGTAATATGCAATAAGCACAATTTAAAGGGCAGCCTATATAAAGATTTATAACATAATAATTACAACATATATGTCCAAGACTTCCCGGGCACTTTTGGAGTATTTCCCCTCTTATGTTTGATAATAATAACTTTTTTGATCTTTCTATAGGATGATAAATAGCAGGAAGGCTTTTTATAAGTTTATTTATATCATCTATATAATTTATTATAGGATTTTTCTTAATTTTCTCAAGGATTCTCTTTGTATATTTATGATCCTTAACCGAACGTTCTATATATATTTCATCGAATTCGTAATATTTATACTCTATCACTTATATTATTTACTCCGGATCATCTTTAAATAAATTTTCATAAATAAACAGATCTTTATCATTTTTTCCCTTAAAAGAATCCATTATATTTTTAATATCATCAATTTTTTTGTCTAAAGATTTTAAAGAGGTAAAATCAACTGTAAGAGTATATCTCTGACTTTCAAATCTTTCATCATAAGAGACCTTAACGCCTTTTGGCAGCTTCAAATTATCAATAAATTTTTCAAACTTATTAAAATATTTACTGTAAAGAGGGAACCTCAATAATCTTGATTTATTTACAATATCTGTTTTCTTTATAGTAGAAAAATCTTCAAGTAAATTTTTTATATTTTTGCCTTTTTTCAAGGAATATTCTGTGATATTTCTAATAAATTCACTGGTTGAAGCAAAACTTAAATCTGTTGGTATAATAGATAAAAAAGCATCGTAATCCTTTTTAAAATGATTATGAAAAAAAACGGCATCTTTAAGTGATATTTTTTTTTCATCAAGGCGCTTTTTTAATAAATCTGACATACTCTTGTATGAATTAAAATAATCAAACCCCTTTTTATAAACCGGCAGATTAAAAAAAACAAGAAGTTTATTGAATAGCTCGATATTCATACCAAGTGAATCTGCGATATCCAATATTTTAAAAACCGATGAAAATGATATGTTCTTCAAACTAAAAAAGTTGACAACAAAAAATACAAAACTTTCAAAGATATCGGCTTCCAGTATTATACAATATTCACATTCATGATATTTAAACAATACCGAAATTTCCTCATTAAATTTATAACATACAATTAAATCATTTAAAGGAAACTTTAAAATATCCTGATTATTTCGTAGTATATTGATTATTGAATTGTTTATTGATGATATCGTATAATCTTTATTATATTTCCCTATAGAATATTTCATAATATATAAAAAATATATATAATAAAATTGTCAAATTTAATAGAT
>CAZHHK010000055.1:0-21208 GCA_964531405.1 uncultured Spirochaetales bacterium
ATTTGTTTTAGATTATGTCATCAAAAAAGATAATTTTGGGACGCACTCTAAGTATATTTTAACTTATAATTTAATGAATAGCAGATAGCTTTATTCTTTTTTGTGATAGAGTAAATAAATCTATTCCTCAAATTTTAAGTGCATGGGGTTCCCAATTTCAACAATATGCCCATCTGGATCATAAAATCTCATTACATACTGTCCCCACGACTGTCTTTCTATAGGATGTATAAATTTAACATTATTTTTTACCAGCTTATCATAAATATCTTCCAGATTGTTGCATTCAAAATAAATATCAATATTATCCCTGCCCTGTTTTTTTGTGGGTATTTCAAGTTCTTTTTTATAAATAGTTTTATATAATGATCTTGCCTGCTGAATAACAAACCCATTTTCATAAATTATTAAAACCTCATAATTACTGATAACCTTTAAACCAAGAATATCAGAATAAAATCTTTTTGATTCTTCGATATCTTTTACAAAAACTATTGTATTTGCAAATTTTACCATTGTTACTTTAGAAGTCTCAGTTTTTCTTTTTGTATCTGTTTGATCCTGTTTTTTATTGCAGGAAAAAATAAATAATACAATCGGTAATACAATTAATAAATGCTTTATTAATGTTCTTCTCATTTCATAAATCCTTAATACTGGTTTAACCTGTTACTAAACGTAATATATATTTTTCATAGTAAATAACATTCAATCTGAGTATTAAAAGTATTAATTTTTGATTATTGTTATAAAGATTAATAATTTTATAGTTGGGGACAGAGCTTAAACAAAAAGACTTGGGGTTCCGGTCGTCTCCATCGTAAAGACTCCCTTCACTCCGCCTTCGTTCGTTAATCCGGCATCCCTGCCGGATTTTTAAAAAAACCTCAAAATATGAGATTTTTTTAAATCACTCACTACGTTTCAAGTCCCTTCTTTAAAATAGAATTATTTTTTCAAAAAAAAAGCAATTGGCATATTAAACCAATTGCTTCGTTAAATTGGGACAGAAGGGACTTGAACCCTCACGGCTTCAGCAGCCACTAGCCTCTCAAACTAGCGTGTCTACCAATTCCACCACCATCCCTTATGCTTATTAGGATAATACAATAAAACATATTTAGTGTCAATTGCTAATATAATCATAATTTATTAACAGGTGATATTCTAATTCATTTCTTCATCTTGAGTTTGCTCGTTTTATAATTTTGTAACTTATGGACAGTTCATGATATTAGTCAAATTCAAAGAGCAGACAAAGGTATTATTAATAAATATATTTATTATAATGTAAAAAACAATTTAAATTTAAAATATTGTATTAAATTGAAATAAGGAGAAAAAAATTTATGATAAAAAGCGAGTCATTAAAAATAAATGGAATGACATGCTCTTCTTGTGCTATAAGAATAGAAAAAAAATTAAATAAAATAGAAGGAGTTACAAAAGCAACGGTCAACTTTGCAACCGAAAAAGCAGTGATTGATTTTGATTCTTCAAAAGTCAAAACTTTAGACTTTATTCAATCTATACGATCGCTTGGTTATGAAGCCGTAGCAATTAAGGAGAACATTGAAGACAGGGAGAAAAAAGAAAGAACTAAGGAAATAGGCGAATTAAGATTGAAACTGATAATATCAATAACATTAAGTTTTCCGTTACTTTTGGGAATGATATTAAAGTTAATAGGCATAAATATTGAAATTTTCCATAATCCGATATTTCAATTAATTCTTGCAACGCCGGTTCAATTTTTTATAGGATATAGATTCTATAAACACGGATTTTTAGCTGTTAAATCAGGTAGTCCAAACATGGATGTACTGGTTGCTCTTGGGACAAGTGCCGCATATTTTTTTAGTATTTATACAGGATTTTTTGCTAAAATGTCCGATGGGATGATGACTTCTAATTTATACTTTGAAACATCTAGCATTTTAATTACATTGATAATTCTGGGAAAATATCTTGAGGCTCTAGCCAAAGGGAAGACAAGCGAAGCGATAAAAAAACTTATTGGCTTAAAGGCAAAATTTGCAAAAGTTGTTATGATTGACGGAACTGAAAAAGATATTCCAATTGAAGAGGTAATGCCCGGCAACATAATTATAGTAGCGCCCGGAGAAAAAATCCCTGTTGATGGTGTTATCGTTGAGGGAAGCTCTGCGATCGATGAGTCTATGATTACCGGTGAGAGTCTCCCCGTTGAAAAAACAATAGGTGATAAGGTAATCGGTGCTACTATTAATAAATTTGGGACATTTAAATTCAAAGCTCAAAAAGTCGGCAATGAGACATTTTTGTCACAGATCATAAAGATGGTTGAAGACGCTCAAGGGTCAAAGGCTCCGATACAAAAAATTGCCGATAGTGTTTCCGGTATATTCGTACCGATTGTGCTTATCATTTCATTTTTGACTTTTATTGTATGGTTTATAATAACAAAAGATATTTCTACAGCGATAATCAATGCCGTATCGGTACTCGTCATCGCTTGTCCATGTGCTCTTGGTCTTGCGACACCGACTGCAATAATGGTCGGTACAGGTATAGGCGCAAATCTTGGTATTCTTTTTAAAGGCGGAGAACACTTGGAACAAACCGGCAGGATAAATGCAATCGTATTGGATAAAACAGGGACTATAACAATGGGTACTCCATTTGTAACCGATATAATTGCATTAGGAAAATATAATGATAAAGAATTATTAAGATTGGCTTCTATTTGCGAGAAGAGATCAGAGCACCCTCTTGCAAAAGCGATATATGAGAAAGGCAAAATCGAATTTGGTAATCTACCTGAGCCAGATAAATTTGAAGCCGCGTCAGGTAAGGGCATAATCAGCAAGTATAAAGAATATCTGTTAATAATCGGGACAAAAAAATTTTTGGAAGAAAATAATATTCCATTTAAAGAAAGTGATGAAACTATGTTAAAATTGGAGAATGAAGGAAAAACTGTAATGCTTGTTGCGATTAACGGAAAATTATCCGGTATGATAGCAGTAGCTGATGTGGTAAAACCTACTTCAAGACAAGCTATCGATTATCTTAAAGCATTAAATAATATGGAAGTTTATATGATAACAGGTGATAATGAGAGAACCGCAAAAAGTATAGCAGGACAGATGGGCATAGAAAAATTACTTGCCGAAGTTCTCCCTGAAAATAAAGAAAAAGAAATTAGAAAACTTAAAAAACTTGGTAAAAAAATTGCCATGGTAGGTGATGGGATAAACGATGCTCCTGCTCTGGCTGAAGCGGATATTGGCATGGCAATAGGTACTGGCACTGACATTGCAATGGAAACAGCAGGTGTAATCTTAATGCACGGGGATTTAAGATCAATACCTGAAGCAATAAAATTATCAAAGGCAACGATGAAAAAGATCAAGCAAAATTTATTCTGGGCATTTATCTATAATATAATTGGAATTCCTGTTGCATCGTTAGGGCTTTTAAGCCCGATAATTGCAGGATCTGCTATGGCATTTAGCTCGGTAAGTGTTGTAATGAATTCTTTGAGTTTAAAAAGATACAAATCAATTATAAAAGGAAAAAAATGAACTTTTATTTTTATCAAAGAAATAATAATAAGTCTTGGGGATGATAAGCGACCCGCTTACCGAACAGCCGGGACGCCTGTTTCCCCTAAATATTACAAAAGGAGTGAAATAAATATGGAAAATATTATTTTAAAAGTTCCTGGAATTTCCTGTGGCCATTGTGAAAAAGCTATAAAAAGTGCTTTAAGTGTATTTGACGGCGTGAAAAATATAATTGTTGATTTAAATAACAAAACAGTAACCTTTGATTTTGACCCGTCTAAAGCGAGTCTTGATGAAATAAAAGAAGCAATTGAGGACGAGGGTTATAAAATAGAAAATTGATTTTAAAAAAAAGCTAAATAAAGAAAATTTTATGGCTACAAATAAAAGTGAATATAAAATTAACGGCATATCCATGGATAAACAAACTTTTGATAAATTTCTATCAGGCTTAAAAGAGCTCCCTCACACATGGTTTTGTGCCGAAACCAAAACCGGAGGAATCACTGGTTATGATGCTGTTAATGAAAACAATCAAGTCTTTGAAGTAAGATTTAAATCGGATAACGGTAACACTTTAAATACTATTATCGAAAAAATCGAATATTAAATTAATAGTTGTGAATTTTTTTTAGGTCTTTAATTCTAAAATCAAGTATGACGCCACTAAGATACTCTATAACTTTATTAAATCCATCTTTATATGAAATGCCATGTGAGTTTTCTTTTAATACCTTATTGTTTGAATCGTTGAATGAAAGTTTGTTTTGTGGATTAGGAAGAGCATCTTCATTCATAATTTTTTTCATTTCTGTAAGCATCTCATTAAGTAAAAATGCAGTTTCCTTTATTATATAGTTTCTTTCATAATCGATTTTTTTAAAATTTTTAGGGATCATATTAAGAGCAATAATATACGACTTTGCAATTGGAACTTCTCCTTTATAGTCATATTTGGTTAGTAGTGTATGGTAATAATTACTTATTAATCTTTTTGCAGGATAATTAGGTTCATTTTTATAAATCTGATTAATGATAGGCCAGAAATTTAAAATAAGTACCCTTATTGCTCCGAATAATCTTTCGATCTCTTCATCTGCATCAGGCGATACATCAATTTTTGGATATTTTATTATTTTTTTCTGGTTTTCTTCCAAAACCTTATCAGCAAACGATTTTTGATTGATTTTTTTTGTCATGGATTCCTCTTCTCTTTGTTTTTGTTTTTCAACTTCTTGATTGTATATTTCTTGAACAGCTTCAATCTCAGCCAAAAGAAATACTGATATATCAGCTTTTGATTTCAATGCATTCATGAATCTGTCTTCAAATAATTTTGCTATTGTATACGGTTTGTGGAATTTATCGATTAATATCTGGTATTTTTGTCTGATTTTTTCCAGTGCCAGCCTAATTTCCTGATCTGTCAACTTATGATACAAATGTCTTCTCCTTACTTTTTTATCGAATTAATTACCGTTAAAAATAACAAAATTTTAAAATTCAATAGGGGGACAGAGCTTATTTAAATATTTAATCATTATATAATTAATCAAGCAGAATTCCTGAAAATTTGTAATCATAAGGGACAAAATCTTGACAAATCCAATTAAAAATATGATAAATATAGTTCATTTTATACTTAATTAAAGATAATTTCCAGTTACTTACGATATTATTATAATAATAAGATATGGATTATGCTTAAAGTAATTACATTAGGTGATGAATTATTAAAGAATCATTCTCAAGAAATCAAAAATATTGATGACAATATTATCTCCCTTGCTGAAGAAATGTTTAAAACAATGTATTTTGCAAACGGCATAGGTCTTGCTGCTGTACAGGTTGGGACACCAATACGATTGATTGTTATTGATATCGAGAAGATTGGTAAGTATGAAATGATAAATCCAGTTATTAAGAATCTGTCAAATGAAATAAATGTTTATGAGGAAGGATGTTTGTCTGTGCCTGGTATTTCAAGCGAAATTGAAAGACCAAAAGACATCACTGTTGAATATATAGATTTAAAAGGCAATCAAAAAAGGATTGATGCATCGGGTCTTTTAGCTACATGCATACAACATGAAATTGATCATTTAAATGGTATTTTATTTATAGACAGATTGCCTCCGGATTTAAGGCTTAATAAGATAAAGGAATATAAAAAACTTCATATAGTATGAAATTAATATATTTAGCAACCAGCAGTATAGCTGTAGAAACACTTCTTGCTTTAATTAAAAAACATGAAGTTGTTGCAGTTGTCACTGCTCCTGATAAGCCTCAGGGTAGATCTGCAAGACCGGTTTGCTCGCCGGTTTGTCAGGCGGGTATGAATGCTGGCATAAAAATTTTCAAACCAGAAAAAATAGACGCCGATTTGATTGAAGAATTAAAACAATTAAATATTGACTTGTTTATTTCTTTTAGTTACGGTGTAATTTTAAAAGAAAATTTTTTTTGTGTTTCAAAAATGGGAGGTATAAATATACATCCGTCGTTGCTGCCTGACTTAAGAGGTCCATCGCCTATAAAAACTGCAATAATGTTAGGATATGAAAAGTCAGGAATTACTATACAGAAAATGAAACTTAAAGTTGATAGTGGCGATATACTCTATCAGGTGGAATTTAATATTGATAAAGATGATGATGCTATAACTTTAGAAAAAAAAGTTTCTCGTTTATCATCGGAAATTATCAATGATTTTTTGGATAAGTTTGAAAAAGGAGAAATAGCAGCGAAACCTCAAGATGATAATAAAGCCACATACTGCAAATTGATTAAAAAAGATCAAGGAAAAATCAATTGGGATGAAAAAGGCAAAGATATAATAAATAAAATTCGGGCTTTTATTGATTGGCCTACTGCTTATAGTTTTTTAGATAATAATAGGGTTAATATTTATAAAGCCGTGGTAAATGATTCATTAAACTTTGATCTTTATAAATCATTACCTAATGGCAAGGTTGTTTTTGCAGATAAAAAAAATGGGCTCGTGATTAAGACAAATGATTGTTTAATTAATATATTAACATTGCAACTTAAAGGTAAAAAAGTATTAGATTGGAAAGATTTTATAAACGGTTACAGAAATTTAAATTTAAAAATATTTTCTAACGGAGAGATTGATGGAACATTTTAAAATCATGTTTGACAGGATCGTATCGGCAGTAATAATTAATCCTAGGGATTCAGAAATTGTCAAAGCAAAAAAAATAATCTGGTATTCAGCTATCGGTTCTATATTAGTATTATTTATAGTATCCTGGATAATTTTCCAGCTTTTCAGTTTTTCTTCCGATAAAGTTAAAGTTCCTATGATAAATGGTGACAATATATACGAAGCACTTAATAAGCTAAGTGAAAAAAACCTTGTTGCAAGAGTTTCAACAAGATTTTCAGACAAATATAATGCTGGTGAAGTATATGCACAAAATCCCAGACAGGGTAGTGTTGTAAAGCGAGGTAGGGTTGTTTCGTTTAGTGTTTCGTTAGGTCCACGCAATGCAAGCCTTCCGGATTTTACAGGTTTAACTATGTTTGAACTTGAGGATCTACTAGATCAAAAATATCCACAAGGTAAAATACCATACAAATTTGACAATCCTGTTTATGAATTCAATGATACTGTTGAAAAAGGAAGAATCATAAGACAGGAGCCGAAAGACGGAACGCCAATTTATAGTGTAAAAAAAGTAAAATTTTGGGTTTCCAATGGTATAAAACAGGAACATGCAAAAACCATTGGCGAATATAAAGGAAAAAAGATTGACGATGTCGCACAAATATTAGCAGATCTTGAAGTACCATATACTTATGATTTTCAAATAGTTGATGATAAAAGTCAGGATATGATTGTAACAGACCAGTCAATAGGAAGCGGTACTCTTGTTGATGAAATTATCAGAGAAAATAAAATTTTGATGCTTAAAGTCAATCAGTATAAAGAAATCGACGGCGAAAAAATAAGAGGGACTTATCTACTCGATCTACCCAAGAAACCTTTACCGTATCTGCTTGAAGTAAAACTTAAAATATCAAACAGGGAGAAAACTATTTTAAAAAGGAAAATAAAAGGCGGCGTTGCTATCCCTGTATTATACAATACAAAGGATAAAGCAAGCCTGATTTTTTTTATAGATAATTCATATTACAAAGAAGTTATGATCAATATTGATCAGTCTCAAAGTCAGTAGTTAATTTATTAACAGGTGGTTTTTATGAAGATTACAATTGTTGGTACCGGGTATGTCGGACTTGTAACTGGGACATGCTTTTCACAGATGGGTAATGATGTTTGTTGTGTTGATATTGATGCAAAAAGGATTGACAATTTAAAAAAAGGCATAATACCGATATACGAAAGAGGTCTTGAAGAGCTTGTTATAAAAAATTTCAAAGAAGGAAGATTGACTTTTAGTACAAATTTGTCAGACTGTATCAATGATTCTCTCTTTATTTTTATTGCTGTCGGCACACCACCTAATGAAGATGGATCTGCTGATCTAAAGCATGTTTTAAAAGTAGCCCAACAGATTGGTGAAATGATTAATGAATACAAAATAATAATTAATAAATCCACAGTACCTGTTGGTACAGCAGAGAAAGTAAAAAATACAATTGCAGAAAAATTAAAAGAGAGAAATGTTAATATAGAATTCGACGTTGTATCCAATCCTGAATTTTTAAAGGAAGGAGATGCTGTTAATGATTTTATGAGTCCCGACAGGGTAATAGTAGGTACGTCAAGCATCAAGGCTCAAGAATATATGAAAGATTTATACTCTGCATTCTTTAAACAGCATCCCAGAATAATTTTTATGGACGAAAAATCGGCTGAAGTTACTAAATATGCTTCTAACGCAATGTTGGCTACAAAAATATCATTCATGAACGATATGGCAAATTTTTGTGAAAAAGCAGGTGCTGATATCGAAATGGTTAGACTGGGGATAGGAGCAGATAAAAGAATAGGCTACTCATTTATTTATCCAGGTATCGGTTATGGAGGCAGTTGTTTCCCAAAAGATGTTAAAGCGATTATTAAGACCGCTAAAGATTTAAATTACGATATGAGAGTGTTAAATGCTGTTGAAGAGGTAAACA
Organism: uncultured Spirochaetales bacterium; assembly: GCA_964531405.1. Taxonomy (GTDB): domain Bacteria; phylum Spirochaetota; class GWE2-31-10; order GWE2-31-10; family JAFGQB01; genus CAZHHK01. Next base: position 8,664 of record CAZHHK010000055.1, read on the forward strand.
ATGCTCAAAAGCATATTATTTTTAAAAAAATCAAAAAGTATTATGAAGCAAAAAATACATCTTTAGATGGTAAGGTAATAGCGATCTGGGGATTATCTTTTAAGCCTGAGACTGATGATATGAGGGAAGCTCCTTCCATAATAACAATCAGAAACCTTGTTAGTGAAGGAGCTTTTATACATGCTCATGATCCTAAAGCTATTGATGAAGCAAAAAAAATATTTAAAGATATAAGCGACAGAATAAAATATTTTGATAACAACTATGATTGTCTTGAGGGTGCTGATGCAATGGCTCTGCTTACCGAGTGGTTTATTTACAGACAACCAGATTTCAAAAAAATAAAAAATAAATACAATATTCCGGTAATTTTTGACGGGCGCAATCAGTATGATATTGAAGAATTAAAAAAAATTGGAATCGAATATTATTGCGTTGGAAGAAATTCATAAATTTTTATTTTATTCACTGAAATACGGTTTTTCCGGCAAATTAATCAGCTTTCTTATTTTATCCAATCTGTAATATACGACTTTTTTTATTTTTGGGAGGTTACTAAATTTTAGTGTTTCATTTTTTAAATCCATTGCCAGAAGATCATCAATAAACATTGTTTTATATCCATTGTAGTATCTTTTATTGCCTTTTTTAATAAACGTATAATTGAATAAAGGATAAATCCTGGGATTTATTACACAGGATATATTATTCATCTTTACAATATCAAACTGTAGTATGATACTCTCAGAGGTCCTTGTAAATTGATCCTCATAAACACTGCTATCATTTGCATTTAGCAACCTGTTATATCTAGCCTGCGAACTTATGAAATTACCGAGTGAATAAGCTATTAACACGCTTCTATTATCTTTTGCTGTATATAATTCTACAGGCTGCAATACATGTGGATGATGTCCTAAAATCACATCGGCGCCGTTATCCGCAATTATCTTAAATATTTTTTCTAATTGTTTATCAGGTTTATGGACATATTCTTCACCTGCATGATACGATACAATCAATATATCAGTTTTATTCCTTAGAATCTTCATGGTCTCAGATAAATCTTTTAATCCATCGTTATTATAAAAATTTAAATAATTAACATGCGGATAATTTTCTGTTCTCTCATCCTGTGCAATATTTAAAACAGAAGTTATACTGATATATCCTATTTTGATCCCTTTTGAATAAATTATAACCGGCTCTTTAGATTTTTTTCTGTTTAATCCTGAGCCCGCAAAGATTATTCCGCGTTTGTATACTTCATTAATTGTATTTTTTAAGCCATGGATTCCCTGATCAAGCATATGATTATTAGCCAAAGACAATACATCAAAGCCGCATTCTTTTAAAGAATCAAGAAGCATTGATTTTGCATTAAAGCAGGGATAGCCCATTATTGGTAAATTATCATTAATTGGCGTCTCGAGATTTCCAAAAGTCAGATCATCATTTAAAAAAACTTTTTTAGTTGTTTTAAAAAGTGATAGATAATTATCTTTCTCGCTTAAAGCATATTCTTGAAGATCATCATGAGCCATGATATCACCGACTGCGCTAATAGTAATTATTGTTTTTAAATCTTCTTTTTTACTGCAGGAAAATAATATAAAAAATAATATCAAATAAAATATTTTTATTGAATAATTCATTGCCGTATAATAAAATATTTACATAATATTAGCAATAAGGATTTTTTTTATGAAAAATACAGAAGATTTAATTGCTGTACCGGATTTATACAATAAAACGGATTTAATCATCCACCCGAATGTTGGTTTTGATATAAGTTTAATGAACACAAAACATCCTGCTAAAATTTTTGGAAATGTAACCATTGAGATATTTAATACAGGTACAGAAAATTTTATTTCAGGTCACATTATTTTAAGCAATAAATGTGAACATGATAAAATATTTATTCCTAATTCTTTATGGAAAAAAATCGGCTCACCTGACAAGGTAAGATTATATTATGAAGACGGGAAAGTCTTAATTGCGTGTGTATAAATTTGTCAATACCTATTTAAAATGCTCCCTTTTTTATGCTAAAGGGGTATTAGCTTATCATTTTAATACTGTAAGATTACAGTTGTATAAAATACTAATCCTGTGATATATTAAATTTTAATATTAGTCTTATATTATAATTTTTTTATACAAGAGAGAAAATATGAAAAAAATAATTAAAATCATATCTATTGTTATTCTTTCACTTTTAATTTTATTTATCATTCTTTCCGGATTGTTTTTTATGAAATTTTCATCTGAGACAAAGAAAATGTCGCCGATGGAAACAAAATTAATCACTAACGATATTTACTGCATAAAAGATAAATTCATTAATTTTTATCTTATAAAAAGCAAAGACAAATATATTGCCATTGATGCAGGGATGGACAAAAAAAATATTCTTGTAGAATTACATAAATTAAATATTACTCCGGAAAATATAATTGCTGTATTTTTGACTCACACCGACAGAGACCATATAGGAGGACTGGGACTTTTTAAAAGTGCGAAAATTTTTATTTCAAATGAGGAAGAGCAGATAATAAATGGGGAAAAAAAACGAATGATGTTTTTTAGCAACAAATTGAAATATCCATACCAGAAATTAAATGACGGCGAAGAGCTTGATATTTTAGGTATAAAAATAAAATGCATATTAACGCCAGGTCATACTCCGGGTTCAATGAGTTATCTGATAAACGGACAATATCTTTTTACAGGAGATCTATTGAGTTTAAAAAACGGTAAAGTTGATGTTTTCAATGAATTTTTCAATATGAATACGGAAAGAGAGAGAACATCAATCAAAAAAATATCTGAATTAGTAGGAGTAAAATTAATTCTTACCGCACATTATGGCATAGTCGATAATTTTGACAATGCATTTAAATAAACAAAGCAAAAAATGAAATACAAGGATAAATAAATGTTAAAAAAAATATCATTCTTTTTTGGAATAATAACCTGCTTATCTGCTTTTGTGTTGATATATTCTGGTGCTTCTTTTGGACCAGGTGTAGAATATAAAGTGTTTTTTAATATTATAGTATTTATATTTGATTTATCGTTATTTATCAGTTTAATCTTATTAATTGTTTATTCATTAAAGAAAAATAAAATTTTAAGTGCAATCTTATTCTCTTTTATTTTATTAATTTTCATTGCAAATATGATAGTCTTAAAAATTTTTAAGATTCATTCTCAACCGCTTTTATACTTATTTGATGTTATTATAATATTTATTTTCAGTATTTATTTTTATTTAACAAAAGGCAAAAATTGAGCAATTGTATGACATTTGATCCAAACTATAAAAATTATGACAAGCTCCCTGATAAAATGTACTGCATGCTTTTTAAGAATGATAGAATGCTTGTTGCAATAAAAAACAACAATTTTAATATTCCGATCTTAAACAGTGAAGAATTAAATGAAATGGATCCAAAAAATATCAATTACATTGGATCTATTGATAGTATGCCATGTTTTGCAGGTGAAACCAGCATAAATAATCCTTCAAATCTTTATTCATTTGAATCCCTCTTCGATATTTACCGGCATATCGATGAAAAGTTTTTCTGGATAGCAGGCAGGGCAAACCATATATTGAATTGGTCAAGAAACACAATGTTTTGTGGTAAATGCGGATCGAAAGTCGAAAACTCAACTGATGAAAGAGCAAAAAAATGCCATCAATGTGGGCTTGTAATTTATCCAAGAATTTCTCCAGCTGTAATTGTTGCTGTTGTTAAGGAAAACAAAATACTCCTTGCAAAAGCAAGAAGGTTTCGTCATCCGTTTTACAGTGTGCTTGCAGGTTTTGTTGAGCCGGGAGAATCCCTCGAAGAATGCGTTATGCGCGAGATTAAGGAAGAATCTGGTGTAAACATAAAAAACATTAAATATTTCGGCAGTCAGCCCTGGCCCTTCCCTGATTCATTGATGGTTGGTTTTACCGCAGAATACGAAAGCGGTGAATTGATTATCGATCAAAAAGAGCTCGTTGATGCCGCCTGGTTTGACAGAGAGAATCTACCGCAGATACCGACGGGAATAAGCATTGCAAGAAAATTAATCGACTGGTTTTGTGAAAACAGTAACTGAATAAAGCTTTAGGGATCCTATGGATGAGATTGATAAAAATAAAATAGAAAAAATCATAAGCGACCGTAAAACATCTCATGATTATTTTTTAAAAAATTCAAATGTTTATAAATCCTTTGTCCAGATGGAGCAAAATACTTTTACCGATGGCAATTTATCCAGAATGAACAAGGAACTAATAGCTCTGGGGATTTCCATAGTGATAAACTGCGAATCCTGCATGGAGTGGCATATAAAAGAAGCTTTGAATGCAGGTGCATCTATAAAACAGATAATCGAAGCCATTGAAGTTGGTATTGAAATGGGTGGTGGTCCTGCAACTGTTGCATCAAGGTTTGCCTTAAAGGTTATTGATTATTATAAAGAAAATTTTAAAATCAAAGAAATAGCAGATGACAAATATCTTTCCGAATGTCATGAAGTGATTAAATCTTCTTTTAAAACAGTTGCCGATGAATTAAATCTGACAAAAGACAATTGCCCGACTCATCCTTCATTTATAGGGATTGATAAGCTTGTTGAATTAAAAAATAAAAATGTTAAATTCTTTGGATTATTCATAGCAGAAAAAATCATAGGTTTTGCCGCTCTTGAAAAAGCCGATGAGAGCACATATTATTTAGAAAAACTTTCTGTAATTCCGGATTTCAGACATTACGGATATGGCAGAAAAATTATGGATTATATTTTTGACTATACAAAAAAAATGGGTGGCAAGATAATATCGATAGGCATAATAAACGAGCATACAATCTTAAAAAAATGGTATTCTGATTATGGTTTTAAAGAAACCTTAATTAAAGAATTCCCCCATCTTCCTTTTAAAGTTTGCTTTATGGAAAGATCCGTATGATTTTTATTATTATGAATAAATTTATAAATTCTTATTTATAATAATTATAATTTAGTTTATAATTATCTTTAATAAATGCTATTATCAATAGTGAGTTATATCATTTATTTAAATTAAATTTAAATAAAAAAAATATTAAGTAAATTTAAAAAAATCCGAAAATTTAATGAAATCTGCATTTTTTGGAGGGTTAATATGGCAGTAAATAATGTTTCGCAAAAATATATTGAAACACAGGTAAATACTGCAAGCCAGGGTAAACTTATCGTAATGCTTTATGACGGAGCAATAAAATTTATAAATAAAGCATTAGAACATATCGATAAAAAAGAAATAGAGGCAACTCATAATAATATAATAAAAGTACAGGACATTATAACGGAGCTTATCACTTCTTTAAATATGGAAGCAGGGGATATTTCTCAGAAATTATTCAGTATTTACATGTATATCAACAGACAGCTTTCTCTGGCAAATATTAAAAAAAGTAAAGACCCCCTGATTGAAGTAAAAAAGCATTTAACAGAATTACGAGGAGCCTGGGAAGAGGCAAATAAAAAAGTAAGTTCACCGAATGTCCAAAACAATGGAGGAATTAACATTGCAACCTAAGCAAATAGCAAAAACCATTAGAAAAAATTTATTAAATCAGAAAAAGAAGCTTGAAGATTATCTAGTTATATTGGATAAGGAAAGTAGTGAAAACCATATGACATATAATGATGCAGATAAATTAATTTCTCATATAGAGCTAGAAAATAACATTATAAAAGATTTGGAGAATTTTAAAAAAATTATTACTCCTGTTGAAGCAATTTATTTAAATGTTTATAAAGATGCTGATAATAATATTGTAAAATTAAAATCCAGTATCGACCTTTTGACAAAAAAAGTAATTACAAAATCAACTGAAAATAGGAATAAACTTGAAACAATCCTTGTAAGCATCGATACCGATGTAAGCGGGATAGTCAAGAAAAAATTATCAAAAGCTATTTATAATTCTGCTGTATCAAAAGTACTGGATGTCACAGGATGAAAAAAATCCTTCTTATAGATGGATTCGGATTTATTTTCAAAGCTTACTATGCATTTATAAATCGTCCTTTGACGAATAAGTATGGCGAAAATACATCATCGATTTTTGGATTTTTTAAAAGTATTCTTGCAATATTAAAAAAAGAAAGACCCGATTATTTTTTAATTGCTTTGGAAGGTGAAGGCGAATGTTTTAGGAATGATATTTATCCCGATTATAAAGCAAATCGCCCTCCGGCTCCTGAAGACTTAAAATCCCAGATTATAAAAATCATAGACCTTATTAAAAAACTTGAGATTCCAAATTTGTCAATAAATGGTTATGAAGCCGATGATATAATTGGCACAATATCCAAAAAATTTGCTGACAATACTGATAACAGAGTACTTATATTTAGTTCAGATAAAGATTTAAGACAGCTCGTGAATGACAGGGTGATTATTACCAATACTGATAGGTTTTCAAACGATATAATAATATTAGATGAAAAAAAGATAAAAGATGATATGGGAATAAACCCCAGCCAGGTAGTAGATTATCTTGCACTTACAGGTGATTCGTCTGACAATATACCTGGAGTAAAAGGTATTGGTCCAAAAAGTGCTGTTGAATTATTATCCAAGTATAATACCATAGAAGAATTATATAAAAATATAGATAATGTTGAATCAAAAAGCATAAAGGATAAACTTATTAAAAATAAAGACAATGCTTTTTTAAGTAAAAGACTTGCACAGATAAAAAAAGATATTCCTTATAATTTTAACTGGGAAGATTATAAAGCAAGAACATTGAATCTGGCTAATGCGATTAATATTCTCGAAGACAATGGATTAAAATCAATCATAGATGGAATCAAAGAATATAACAGTATGTTAAATGCTTCGAGAACGATGTTTGATGATGTAAATCAAATTTCTGTAAAAGAAGATTTTAACAAAACCACAAATCCAATAAAAAACGACTATAAAGTTGTAACCAATATTGATGAATTAAAAGAAGTAATTAAGGAAATTAAAAATTATGAAGAATTTTGTTTTGATCTTGAAACAACCGGTTTTGATTTTTTAAATGATAGAATAATCTGCATAAGCATGACCTATGAAAGCACGACGGTTGTTATCCCTTTAGAGTTAAGTAAAAAACAAGAAAAACAGTTGGGAATTACAATTAACAGAGATTATTCAATACAGGCATTATCAATGCTAAAAACTATTTTTAATGATGATAAAATCATAAAAATAGGACATAACTTAAAGTTTGATATTAAATTCCTAAAAAACAATGATATTGAAGTAGTTGCCCCGTTATTTGATACAATGCTTGCAGAATACTGCCTTGATGCGGCAAATAACATTTTAAATATGGATGATCTTGCATCAAAGTATCTATCGGTTAAAACAATACATTACGAAGATCTAGTAAAAGTATCAAAGAAAGAGACATTGTTAGATGTTGAGTTTAATAAGCTTACAGATTATTCTGCTCAGGATGCATTTATAACTTACGGTCTTTATAAGGTTTTAAAAAATAAAATAGAAACAGATGAAAAAATATCCAGATTGTTTTATGAAATCGAAATGCCATTAATGCAGGTGCTTATCGATATGGAATACGAAGGAGTTTCAATTAATTCTAATTATTTGAAAACTTTATCCAAACAGTTAGATAATGAAATCAATGAAATATATAATCATATAATTGAATTGGCAGGCTTTGAATTTAATCCAAATTCGCCCAAGCAGCTTGCAGAGATATTATTTGATAAATTAAAACTGCCTATAATAAAAAAAACAAAAACCGGTCCATCAACGGATGTAGAAGTATTAAACAAACTTTCCTATATTCATCCTCTTGCTGGTTTGCTTCTTGAATACAGGACTCTAACAAAAATAAAATCAACTTATTCTGACACTCTCCCACAACTTGTAAATAAAGCATCCAATAAAATACATACAACATACCTTCAAACAGGCACTCAGACGGGGAGACTCTCAAGTAAAAATCCAAATCTCCAGAATATACCGGTTAAAACAGAGCTAGGCAGAAAAATTCGTAAAGCTTTTATACCTGATCCAGATTGTTTGCTTGTAAGTGCTGATTATTCTCAGATTGAATTATTTTTACTCGCAGAGCTTTCCAGAGATGAAAATCTTTTTAATGCATTTAAAAAGAATGAAGATATTCATACTATAACAGCAAGTTATATATTTAATAAAAATCCAGACGAAATAACTAAAGAAGAGAGAAATTCTGGAAAAACAATAAATTTTAGCATACTTTACGGGCAGGGACCTCATAGGCTTTCTGAAAATCTTAAAATATCCAGAAAAGATGCTGCAAATTTTATAAATATATATTTTTCAAAATATAATGGTGTAAGCAAGTATATGGAGGAGATCAAGGAAAAATGTAGGAAACAAGGATATGCTGAAACTCTCTGGGGTAGAAAAAGATCAATCCCTGAAATAAACGATAAAAACAAAATGATCCAGGCAAATGGCGAAAGAATAGCAGTTAACACAACGATACAGGGAACTGCAGCAGATCTTATGAAAGTTGCCATGATAAAAATCTATGAAAAATTTAAAAAAGAAAACATTAAATCTAAAATAATAATGCAGGTGCATGATGAATTAATTTTTAATGTGATTAAAAATGAGAAAGAAAAAGTTATAGCTATTGTGAAAGAATGTATGGAGCAAAGCTTTAACTTTAGTCTTAAACTGCGTGCAGAAATAACGGTGGGAGACAATTGGGGTGAATTATAAAAAAACAATTGTCGGTTTAACAGGATTATATTGCAGTGGTAAATCTACAGCACAGAAAATATTTGAAGAATATGGATTTTATATAATTGATGTTGATAAACTTGGGCATGATGCTTTAAACAAAAAACAAAATGAAATAATTAAATATTTTGGTACTGAAATTCTTTACAATGGTAAAATTGATAGAAAAAAACTTGGAGCAATTGTCTTTAAAGATAAAAACAAGCTTGCTAAATTAAACGCAATTGTCCATCCTACAATGGTACAAGAGGTAAAAAAAATAATAAATAATTCTAAAAAAAATAGAATTTGTATAAACGCAGCGCTTTTATTTGAAATGAAATTAAATGAATTGTGCAGTTACGTAATAATTGTAAAATCATCACTTTGCAATATTTTAAAACGAGCTAAATATAGAGATGGACATGGGTTTTTAAAAACAATAAGAATACTCTTAAAACAAAAAGTCTTGCAACTAGCTAAAAATAATCCATCTTATGCCGATATATTTTATATAAATAATAATTCAGATTTTACTAATTTTAAAAAGAATCTGAATGATATTCTATTAAAAAAGGGACTTATATGAGTGAAGAAAGAAAACCAAAAAATTATTATACATTAAACCTTACTGAAGGAAGGATATTTATAATATTCATTGCCATACTTATAGTAATTGTATTAGTTGTTTTTAGTATTGCTCTTTTTAATTCTAGCAAAAAGAATTCAGTCACAAATTTAAGTGTCCAAGATAGTCAGATTTCTAATAACGAGTTGGCTGACCACTATACTTATTATGATAGATTGGGAAATAATACGTTAACTAATAATTCTTTAGCGAATAGTTCAAATTCTAGCATTAGTAGCGAAGCAAATAATATCAAAACGGATAACCTTAACAATGAAAATAATGAAATAAAACTAAATGATAATTCTGCAAAACCTGATGATTCTGAAGTTTTATATTCATCAAAATTTATTAATAATAATAAAAGCATTGATGAATCAAAGATAAAATCTTTAGTAACTAAATCTGATAAAAAATCAAATATTAAAAGTAATTCGTCATCAACGGAAAGAAAAATTAGATATATAATTCAAATAGGCTCATATACAAATAAAAAACTTGCTCTGGAAGTATCAACATATTATGAAAAAATTGGTTACCCGACTTTTATTAAAGAAATAGAATCAAATGGGAAAAAATATTATAGACTTCGTATAGGTCCATATAAAGAAAAAGAAAAAGCCTCTAACTATCTTGTTAAATTAAAATCAACAAAATATGGTAAAGACAGCTATATATCTATAGTTTATCTATAAGTTATATTTTTATTAAAACTAATGAAAAGTTATTCATTTCTCTTAACTAATATCTTAAGAAGTAAGTATAAAGATGGTTCTTTCATGTTTTAGTTGCTATTGACAAGAATAAATATTGATCTCTGTTTATTTATTAACCAAGAAATAAACGGAGGTAATCGATGCTTAAAGAATGCCTAATGCACTTATTTAATATTCTGTATTGGAAATTATTTCATTTAATTAGGGAATTTCTGTAATTAATCTGGAAAAGTTTTAAATAAAATGATATATAATTAATTAAATTAAAGCCCGAGTGGTGTAATTGGTAGACACGCTAGATTCAGGTTCTAGTGAGTGCAAACTCATAGGGGTTCGAGTCCCCTCTCGGGCAAAATAACAAGGTTTATATTTTGAATAAGAAAATAATAAACTTTGATATGAATAATATTGTAAAGAAAATATTATGCATATCTGATATAAAAGATCCAATTGTTTATTCAAATAGTATAAAATCCAGATTCGGCGATATTGATCTGGTTTTATCTGCAGGCGATCTTGAACTGGATTACTATAGTTTTATAGTTAGTAATCTAAATAAACCTTTGTTATTTGTATTTGGTAATCATAAATTAAAAAGAATTCGTCATTTTCATAAACACTGTGATAAATTTTGCGATGAGGATGATGGTTTTGATAAATGTAATATTGGTGCAATACATATAGGTGGAAAAGTCCAAAAAATTGACGGGTTGCTTATAGCAGGCCTGGGTGGTAGTATGAGATATAATGATGGATATAACCAATATACTGAATTTGGGATGTTAATAAGATGTATTAAATTGATACCCAGCTTATTATTTAATAAGCTTTTTTATGGAAGATTTCTGGATATCCTTTTAACTCATGCACCGCCAAGAGGAATTCATGATAAACCTGATAGATGTCATCTGGGGTTTAAAGTATTTTTGTGGTTTATGGATGTTTTTAAACCAAAATATTTGATACATGGTCATATTCATCTTTATGATTTGAATGAACAGAGGGTATCTAAATATAAAGATACTAAGATTATCAATGCTTACAGCAATTACGTCTTAAAAATAAAAGTATAAGATTAAAGAGTTATGAATGAAATTATTATAAATGAAAAAGCCCGAGAAGATTTTAATAAAGCTAGATTAAAAGATCGATTATTAAAATTACTTCATGTATTGACTCCTGAGCGTCATGATCTATTGTCATTAAATTATGTAAAAGAGCTATTAAAACCAAGGGGACAGAGGTATCATGGAATGACTGTTGTTCCCATAAAATTGATAGTCGGAAGTGAGGGAAGGTATAAAGATTTTAATAAAGCATTTTTACCGAAGCATGAGCATTTAAGGAGAAGATGGGAAAATGTTGATAAGGCAAGGATCAAAGAAGTGATTCTTCCTCCTATAAAACTTTATGAGATTGGCGGAGTTTATTTTGTAGCAGATGGGAATCATCGAGTTTCGGTTGCAAAGTCTCAAGGAATACAGGCAATAGATGCTGAAGTAGTTTCCTTGGACTCTGAAATAAAATTAAGACCCAATATGACTAACAGTGAATTAAAAGAAGCGGTAATTGAGTATGAAAAAAAGAGATTTTTCAAGAAAACAAAATTGAATAAAATAATTGATCCTGATGATTTGAATTTTACTGATACGGGTAGATATGATGAAATACTTACACATATTAATTGTCATAAGTATTTTTTAAATGAATCAAAAACTTATGAAATAAGCTTTGAGGAAGCGGCAAAGTCCTGGTATGACAATTTATTTAAGCCTATTGTTGATGAGGTAACAGAAGAAAAACTTCTTGTTAGATTTCCAGGAAGGACAAAAGCTGACTTGTATTTATGGATTATAAGACATTGGGATGATTTAAAAAAGAAATATGGTAATGATGTTTTAATTGAAGATGCTGCAAGGAGCTTTTCGGATAGATTTGGCAAAGGATTATCAGTAAGGACTAAAGAGTTTTTGATTAAGGTTGTTAAGCGAATTTTAATGATCTTAAGCATATTTAAAAGATAAAAAAGTAAATTTATATTTTTATTCAAATTCCTTAAATTTTTATATAAATATTTAAAGAATATTATTTTTTTATTATTTTCTATTAAAGACATATTAAAATTTGTAACTATTTTGTATATGTTGTAAGTGTCATGTAAAAAATAATTTAAATGCTGACTTTATAAAAAATTAATATAAAATTATAATGAACAATTAATTTTAACAACTTTTATAAGTTGTTTCATAGATAAACTCCTTTTAATGCGGGATAATCTAAAGAATCGGCCAGTTTTTTTAGACATCCCGTATTTTTTTTTTATCTTAATTGGGGTCAGAGCTTCATTTTTTATTTTTATCCAAGATTGCTAAATTTTTCTCATATTTTGTAAACGATTGTTAAGTTTTAAGCGTTTAAT
>CAZHHK010000056.1:0-21147 GCA_964531405.1 uncultured Spirochaetales bacterium
AAAAAATAATTTGGAAAAAGAGGCTTATTTATGGCAAACTTTCGGACAGTAATGACAAAAATAAATAATCATTCAAGCCCATTCATATTCAAAATCAATTGATTTATTGTTTTACTTATTTCGTCCATCATCCCTTCATCATAATAAATATTATAAATCCCGCTGTCTTTATCTTTATCATTATTACCGATGCCGCGCAGATAAATATAGTAGATTCCGCCAAAATGTTTTTTATAATTAAAATCTTTTATCCTCTTTTGAAGCCATTTAACAAAAGCATAATAATAAATATCATACTGTAGCCTGTAATGTTCTTTTACTGTATTTAAAAATGATTCACCTGAGTATCCGTCAGGAATCAAATTGGATTTCCAGTCTACAAGATAATACTTATCATCAAATTTAAAAACCATATCGATAAAGCCGTTTATAAAAGCCTCAAGATTTACATTATCATTTATTAAAATTGGATCAACCGGATAATAAAATTCAACCTCATGGATTTTATCTTCCCTGCTTAAATCCGAAAGACAAAAATCTCCGATTATAGGCGTATTTAATGCATTAAAAATAATTTTATAAATCTCGCCAAGATAAAGCTCTTTTGCTTCATCCTTTTTAAGATGGATTTTCATATAGATATCAAAACACTGCTCAACAAGCAAAGAGACTAATTTTTCTTCAGCCAGATTTTTATAAGTTCCTGTTTTATATTTGTTAATAATCGCAAAATCAATTTCTTCGAATATTTTATGAAACATCAAACCTACATTCGTTCCGCCAGGCAACTCGTTTGATTCTTTTAAGTCGAGAAAGCTTCTCGATTCATCATGTTCCTTCTCGGATTCAAAAATCATCGAGTTTGCCACATTAATCATTTCATTGCTTTTGCTAAATCTATTTATACTTGAGAATGACTGTAACGTCAACCGTTTGTTGATAAACATTTTTTTTTCTATCTTTTTAAATGCATTATCAAAATTATAAATGTTATTAATGACATTCACAAACTTTTCACCGGCATTTTCAATATTAACTTTTTGATCTTCAGATTCGATTAGCCTAAAATTATTACCATCAACAGATTTTTTAATTAACTCTATTGTAACAGAATTACTCTTTGAGCTTTTAGTATTAAAATACGGGACATACAGTTTTACCATCGCTCTTGTGAATGCAACGTATTTTAATCTTTTGCTCTCATCCTTATCCTCCTGTATGTTTTTTTCTTTATTATAAGGACCCATGGTAAGATCATAAGTTACACGGTCATTCTCATGAAATCTAGCAAATGATTTCAGTTCATTATTTAATATTATAGTATAGTCAAAAATTATTGGATACTCAAGACCCTTACTTGCGTGTATGGTCATTATTACGACTTTCTCATCTTCAGTCTCAAGTCTCTGAAGATTTTCGTTTATGTCAATGTTAATGTTTTCATTTATCAGGTTTTTATAATACATGTTAAGATCAAAGATATCAAGTTTTTTCCTCGCGGCAACTTCGGCAAGCTTTTCGGTTATATGTTTGTAATTAGCAATACTCCTTTCACTGTCGACAACCTTCTCGTATTCTCCAACAGATATCCTGTAGAGCAAACCCGTTTCATAAAGCATCGAATGAAACAATAGATGCCATTCATGTCTATCAGTTAAAAAAATCCACTTAGTTATTAATGTCTTTATTGGATTCGATTCCTCGATTTCGAGAAAACAATCTATTTTATTTAAATCCATTTTAAAAAAATCTGACAAAAGCAATTTTTTATAAGCATTTATATCATTAGGATTTGCCAGATAATCGATTGCATAATGAAGATTCATTGCCTCATCCGTATTATAAAGTCCTGGTTTTTTATAATAAATGCTTTTTATTTTTTTAGCATTTAAATACTTCTGAATTATTTCCGCATCAACTTTTTTACTAACCAGAATGCATATATCGTTATTTTTTAAATTCCTTTCTTTTTCGTTTTTGATTTTTACCTTTATATTTGTTTTGTTATTCAACAGATAAAAAATCTCATCCGTAATGAGTGTTGCGAGTTCTATCAAGGCGTTGGACTTGTTTTCACTTTTAAGTTTAAATACCAGTATACCCGAATCATCCCTTTTATCATTTGTCTTTATATAAGACAGTAAATTATCATCACTAACATAACTTACCGGATCATATTCGATTGACATCTCATCTTTAAACCACTTGCCTTTGATAAAAAAATTATTTAAATCGTTGACAAGCTGTTTCGAAGATCTATAACATGTGCTTAAAAAGTACAGTTTACCGTTATATTTTTCAATTAAGTTTTTTTTTGCTATAAAATAAGTGTTGATATCCGCATCCCTAAATTTATATATGGATTGTTTTGGGTCTCCGATTATAAAAAGCCTGTTATCTTCACTATCAAGAAAAATACTTTTGAATATTTCCCATTGAACCCTGTCCGTATCCTGAAACTCGTCGATCAGTGCATATTTAAACCTTTCCCGAAGTATTCTCAAAAAATCCGGGTTATCATTAATTGCTCCTTTTAAATCAGACAGCATATCATCAAAACTTAAAAGATCGTTCTCGATTTTATACTTTTTTAATCTTTCAACGAGCATCTTCACAGTAAATGAGGATAACTCATTTTTTAGTTTTAAGAATAATTCAAGTATCTGATTTAACAGGATGGCAATGTTGTAAAGGCCAGGATTATTTTTTTTATAATCATAATCAATTGACTTTTTATTAAAGTCTTTAAACAAAATTAAATATCTATCATCATTAAAATCAAATCCACTTGTATCAGTACTAATATCGATGAACCGTATTAATCTTTTATAAAAGCTTTTATCTGTATTCTGCATCAATTCAATAAGGGGAATTAATATTTTTTCTATCCTAGGTCCTCTTTTTTTCAAATTAATGTCGAGTTTTTCATATTCCCTGATTATTCTATGATCCAGACCACTGTTTATATCTCCTAGTACTTCCCGGATACTTTCAAATTTATCTTTTAAAGATATTACTGCATCTTTGATAATATCCAGGCTTAATGGCTGCGGAATTATATTATCATTGTTGTATGGTTTAAAGTGAAGAGCAATCTCTTTGATTGTTTTTAAGAATTGTTCAGGACTTTCCAAAAACTCTGATAATTCAATAATAGGCACTAAATAATCTTTATAATGATCTTCCCAGTCACTCCTTACAACACTGTTTAACACCCTGTCAATAATACTCACGTCATCGACAAGTTCGCTGTCAAATGTTCCTCTATTTTCAAAAGAATATTCAGATAGTATTTTATTGCAAAATCCGTGAATAGTCGATATGAATAATTTATCGATGTTTTCGATTACATCGGATATTTTTTTATCATTTTTCTCATTTAAAAGTTTTACAAAATGATTCCTTATTTTTTCTCTAAGCTCTCCTGTTGCTTTTTCGGTAAATGTTACAACCACAATGCTGTCTAAAGGGATATCTTTTTCTAAAATTATTCTTGCGACAAGATTTGTTATAGTATAAGTCTTGCCAGTACCCGCAGAGGCTTCAATCAGAGCATGGCAATCAATATCGATTTGCCCAGGATCATTTATATTAATTTTATTCATCGGATTTATCTCCAGTTTTAAGCAACAGATTTTGGAAAATTTTATATCTGTACGACAGTATTTCATATGCATTGTGCGGTATCACTGGCTTAACAATATCCAGATACTGATAATCTTCCCGACTCTCTTCAATGGCTTCTTCCAATATGGTAATATAATCAGGCTGGTAATAATTTTTCTCCTTCAATGGAAACAATGCTGAATTTTTAACTATCAGATTAAAAGGCAATAAATGTACAGCATAACGGTCGAGATAGTCTGTAATAAGTTTTTCGATAAATGAAGTTGCATCGTTTTTATCCGTTTTAATCGTATATGTTTTTACTTTATCTTTATAAAAAATCATGATTTCACAACTTGCACCGTCTCTTATTTGATCCTCCTTCATAAGCAATAAATAAGACAGTAGGGGCTTTATGACATGCTTTGTAATTTTATTTTTCCCAACAGATGCTGTAGTAACAATTAAAAACTTAATTTCATTTTTATCCGGACTTAACAAAACTTTATCTATCTCGCCGGTTATATTTATGACTGTATCATTTAAAGTGATTTTAAAAACAGGAATATTTAAAACAAAGCGGCCAGAAGGAATAAAATTCTCATTTATTATAATTTTGCTGTAATAATTAAAATTTTTCAGGTTTTCAATGTTTGATAGAATTTCATTAAATCTACCAGTTATAATTTCCAGAAAATTGTCTTTATCCATTATGGAAAATATTTCTGCCGGTGTGGCGCCTTTAAGCTTTCTATATGAATAAAAATTTTCATAATAATCCTCATAATTTTGTGTGCTGTTATCATCAAAAAAAGATTTAACTGCAAAATCCAGAGTCCCAGTTATTAATTTATAATCATCTGGGAATCCCGTATAAAAAGGCTCATCCTCTTTTAGTATTAATTCCTCCTGTCCTTCGCCGTCCTCCAGATAAATAGAAAAATGTTTTTTTAAAATAATATCCGCAGGATTAATAATAAAATTTTTAAGATCATCAACTGTAATTTGTGTAACCAGCGGCTGTAAGGTTTCTGTAACTGCAAATTTCAAAAAACCTTGAGACTGATTGTATTTTTCTTCAACATGATTATTTGCCTCAACATCAAACCCTTTTCCCTTTAAATGAAGCAGAGCAAGCAGTGAATCTTCAAAAGAATAATTTATTAATACATCTTGATATTCCGGTTTTTTCATAAAATACCCGTCACTCTCCTGTTTTAACGGGATTTCAATCACTTTAAAATTTGCATTATCTTTTATATCTACTAAAATATTTTCATCTATTAAATTGATAAGTTTGTTTATTATATTTGAAGGATATAAAATTCTATCTTTTTCTATATCTTTCCCTATATATGATATATATAACTTTTGTTTAATAGACATAAATATCTCATAAAAAAGATACTGGTTTGTTTCAATTTTGTTTACATCCCCGGGAAAGACGTCCAGATTCCTTAAATCCAGCGTTGTCCTTTCTATAGAGCCCGGGAAAGCATCTTCGTTCATGCCGATTATATATACAATTTTAAAAGGTATAGGCCGCATTGGTACCAGTGATGAGATGGTTATCCCGTCTGCAAGATATTTGCCAGTCTTTGTTTTTATATCTAAAAGATTTCCTTTTATAAATCTTATAATGTATTCAATGTTTATCTTTTCATCAAGCAATTTGCCAAAAAGCTCAAGTTTGTTAAGATTTTCCATTATATTGTACAATATGCTATTTTCTTCTTCTAATTCCTCAGGAATTTTAAGGAATTCATTTATAAAATTACTTATAAGCTCAATCCATTTTTTTACATTATTTTGTTTTTTAAATTCCTCAAGGTATTCAAATAATCTTTCAAAAGCACTTACAAAAGTATTTATCATATCCTCATCATCAGTTTTTATATCATTAAAAGGAATAAGGTTATTAAAACATTTAAGCTCTCCGTTAAATTCATGACTTTTCATAATTCTGCCAAGCCTTAAAGCCTTAAGTCCATGCGACCATGTATGAATGTCATTTTGCGGATTGCTAATGTAATCATGATATATATTTAATTTGTCAATCCAGCCAAGCCAAATGACTGCATCATCATAGTCTATATTTTGTGACGCCATGAAACAAGGATTAAGTATTAACTCAAACATGCTCGTCCTATTATAATTCGTTTTTGCAAGATTTAAGGAAGCAATAAGGGCGGTAGCAAAGACACTGTCCTCGCTGGCAGTTGTATCCGAAAGATTATATGGCAAAAAAGGTTCATTATACTCATAAGATTTTATTTTAAAATCAGTTACAGGATTTCTCGCAAAAACACTTTTAATTACGGATTTATATTTTGATATATCCGGTGCAAGTATAGCTATATCCGTTAATTTTAAATTTTTATCGGTATTTAAATTATGCAAAATACTGTTATATACAGTTTCTATTTCCCTGTAAATCGCTGGTGCATTAATAATCTGAAACGAAGTATCTTGTTTTTCAATCTTCTGAAAATCCTTCCCCTGCAAGAAATCCTGTAATGATTTCAACAACGACACCTTATTATCATTGCTTTCTTGAGATCCCATGTTAATGTTTTCAACATTAAGTTTTATGTTTTTATTTTTTGTTGACAAATTAAAAAACACATTTATACTTTCTTCAGCTGATTTAAGCCACGGCGAATGATAATGCTTTTTGTTATCCAATATTAGATTATTATCTTTATTAAAAAAATTCCTGTTGTAATTAAGATAATAGATTTTAAAATTACAGCATCGTGATAAATCACAAATAAGCTCATAATGAAACCTTGATACTTGTGAAAAACTAAAGACATAGCAAATTTTATGAAATTCTTTTTTATCCATGTATTTTAATATTTTTTTTGAATACTGGGGAAGAGTGATATACTCCTTGCCGATTTTATTTTTGAATTCTTCTTTGAATTTATTATCAAAAAAAATCGCACCATAAAGTTCTCTTTGAAATTTTTCAATATTATTTCTGCATTTATAATTTTCGTTTTCCCAATTTTCTATCATTTCAGATCTGTTATATTCATATTCTCTAAAATAATATTCAAGCTTTTCTGATAATTGCCAGATTTTTTTTATATAATATTCTTCACTGTACTTTTTCCCTCCACCATAAACATAATCATTTATCATTGAAAAATCTTTTTTGTTTATATTTCTTTTTATCAATGAAGTTATCAACAACTGTAAATATATATGATTATCTTTATGTCCCAAAAAAATATAATCTTTATAAGAATCATGCCTATCAAACTTTTTTATTATTTCTGTCAATCCTTCTTCCAGATATTTATAATCGACATTTATACAAATCCCGTTTTGTCTTGCACTATTAATCTGGAGCCATTTTTTTACATTAGGATTTGGCACAAACACAATCGGCTGCTCAAACAAACCATATTGAGAATAATCCTTGGTTATATCCAAATTTAATTTTTGAAAAAGATCTTCGATTTTATCAGAATAATAAAAATCAATTGACACTAAATCAATCTCCGTAGAATATTTTATTCCCTTAAAGCAGTTATGCTTAAAAGTATTTCATCTATTATACAGTATGGAATTTAGCTTGTAAACTTTTAGTAGTAATTATTTTTATTTTCAAAAGTTTTAAACTTAGCAACAAGATAGTTTTGTAATTATAGAAAATTTCATAAATTGCCCAAGACTTACCTAAATACAAATTGTAAATCAATTTAATAAAGTCTAGACTTTTTAAATAAATAGATTATTAATTATAATCACGGAGGTTATTATGTACTTGGGTTTTGATCCATTATATATTATTTTAACGGTGCCTGTTTTTATTTTTTCTTTATGGGCACAATTTAAAGTAAAATCAAGTTTCAGTAAATTCTCAAAAATCGGCATTAATTCCGGTATAACAGGAGCAGAAGCTGCGAGAATTATCCTTGAAAAACTTGGCATTAAGGATGTAAAGATAGAAAAAACATCCGGTTGGCTTTCTGATCATTATTCGCCGATAAACAAAACTCTTAAATTATCATCAGATGTTTATGATTCAAATTCGATATCGGCTGTAGGAGTTGCCGCACATGAAGCAGGTCATGCAATACAACATTTTAAAGGCATGCTTATCATGAGAATGTGGATGGCTCTTGCAAAACCAGCTACTATAATGAGTAATGCAAGCGTTTTTATGATTATCATAGGAATCATTTTTAAATTTTTTATGCTTGCTCAGATCGGATTTTTTTTCTTTTTAATTGTTGTACTCTTTCAGATTATAACATTGCCACTGGAATTCAATGCATCAAACAGAGCTAAAAAATTATTATTCGAATGTGGTATAGCAACGAATAGTGAAATATCCGGAGTAAACACAGTTTTATCAAGTGCGGCAATGACCTATGTTGCCGCCACGGCAGCCGCAATTACCCAACTATTATATTTTGCTCTTATTTTATTCGGCGGCGGCAGAAGAAGATAAATTAAATTTTTATATACTTGCCCTCAACCGCTTGCAACACATCCAGTTTGCGGCGGTTGAAATGGGTTTTTAATTCCCTTGCTTCTTTTAATATTTTTAGTAAATCTGTATCCGAATGATCTGGATCAAAATGAAATAAAACAAGTTTTTTAACTCTCCAATCTAACGCAAGATTTACCGCCATTGTTGATGAAGTATGTCCCCAGTTAAATTTTGTAAAAAATTCAGAAAGACTGTACTGGCTGTCGATTATCATTATATCGCTTGATTCGAATACGGCTTTATAATACATATTTTTTTCATTGATATTGTCTGGAGTAAACTCTGCATCAGTTATATAGCTTATCTTTTTATTGTTTTTCTCAAAAATATACGCACTGCAACCTCCCGGATGGCTTACAGCAATATTATGAATTTTAAAACCGTTTAAAAATAATGGCTCATACTTATCCAATTTGACAAAATAAATTTTACTTGGTAAATTTTTCAATCTAACTGGAAAATGCGATTCATGATGCTGCCTCTCAAGATTTTGCTCTGCAAGCTCAGAGGGAGAATAAAATATGATTTTATTAGTCGGGTTATAAATAGGCTTAAAAAAGGGAATACCACAAATATGATCCCAGTGAAAATGCGATAAAAAAATATGCACTGTTAAATCGTTTTTTTTAAACAACTTATTTCCTATCTCCCTTAACCCAGAACCCGCATCCACAATTATATAATGATTATCATAACTTGCATCTTCTTCATCATCTATTGCAACACAAGCCGTATTACCCCCAAATGTATGGGACAGATCAAATGGTAACTTGTCAATAAAAGAATCAACGTCTTTGACATCCGAATTTTTATAGAGTGTTAAAATTTTTTTGATCTTATTTTGATATTCTTTTAAATTTAACGGAGTGGATATAGATCCTCTTACACCATAAAAATAAACTTTCATTTAATTTTCACTTTAAATTTAATGTTTTTTTATGAAGTATTTTTATACTTAAAAGATAAAAAAATGTCAATTTTTTTAAAAAACTTTTTTATTTTAAAATAATAAAACAAAAATAACCTCCGATTTTAATGGAGGTTATTTTTGTTTTATAGAAATCTATTGATAGTTTAATTATCAAGTCTCATTACAGCATTTGTTAAAATATCTGCAAATGCTGGTTTTTTGGTAAGTCTGTTATCTATAGTATTGATCAAATTTGTATAAAAAGTTTTTCTCTTAGGAAATCTCTTTGACATATATTCATAAAAATCTTTTTCCCATTTCAATGCTTTTTGTATATCAGTCGAAATATCTTTTGATAAATTGCAATCGATTGTAATATTTCTAGTATTTATATAATCAGGATTAATCATTTCCTTTATCATAAGTGCATTGCTAGGATTTATTTTACCGCCACATGAAGTTTTTTTATCGTGAAGTTTTGCAAGCTGTATTATTTCTTTTGTTATGGCTGTAACTTCATCGGAGTCAACATCTTTATCCATAGAGCATGAAAGATCCGTTCGCCCGATAGTAACCTGCTCGATACTTAAAAAATATGGAGAATTAACTATTGATTCGATATTTTTATACGCTGTAATTGTTTCTATATTAATAGCAAGACTTGCTACTCTTTTTTTGTCTAAATCCTCAACCGTTGTTACAAAATTTTTTAAGCCATAGGAAGATTCTATCATCGGTGCAAGAATTTTATCTACGCCTATTGAAAGTATGTAATCGATATCGTTTCTGGCTTCTGGACCACCGATTTTAACAACCATTGGCACTATGCCTCTTGATAATTCCCTCATTTCCAATAATTCATCAAAAGTCATAGCCTCAACTTCCGTACCACCTTTTAAATTTATCAAGGCATGATTAGTCTTTAAAAATAGCAAGTCCTCTCTCAATGATTTCATAACTATTCCTTGTTCAAATTACTGTTAATTCTTAATATAAATATATTATCGGAAAATTAGAAATTTTGCTAAACAATTTTTTAATAATATTATTATTTTATTAATTTATTATAAGCAAAAATAGTATTTTTGAAAAGACTTTTTATTTATAAATCTAATTTTCAGTTTTATTTGTATCTTCTACTTCAACAGCCAAAGCTTTTTCCTTTAGACTTTTACTAAAATTTATCTTGGGTACGTACATCGCAGGCTTTGCATTAATCGTAATTTTTTCCTGAGTCGAAGGGTTTATGCCTACTCTCGCTTTTTGAGGAGGTTTCATTTTTAAAAACATGCTGCCTATTCTACCAAATGAGACTTTCTCTTTTAACAACATTCCTGTTTCAATCATCATTATAAAATCTTCGAGTATTTGTTTTACCTCTTTTTGTGTTATATCATTTTTATTAGCAATAAATTTTATCATTGATTTTAAATTAAACTGCTCAGGCACATCCTCTCCGCTTATAGACAAAGTCCTGTTAATTTTTATAAAACCATTTGTTAAAAATATAGTAGCCTGCCTGATTCTTTTTTCCTGTTCCTCGATACTTACATCTTCTGCACACACTGCTATTTTAAAAATATGAGAAGTGGTCTTAATAGGTCCTTTCGTGAATATAACACCTTTATCTATTTCTATATTTTCCTGAGAATTCGCATCATTTATGATTATTATTTCAGGCACATCCTTTCTTAATTTTATACTAAAATATTCAATCTTTCTTGTGTTGTCAGTCATAGTGCTTATTGTTATCAATGAACCCGAATATGTTAATAATAAAGCACCTCTTCTATCATCCTTATTAAAAGAATTAACCTCAAGCATTTCTAATGATTTAATCTGAGATTCAAACATATTTTTCTTTTTTAACCAAATATCGGTCATCAATCTTACAGACTCTTCGTTATACGGCAAACCAGATGCTTTTGTTAAATTATCCAGATGATTTTTTATCTTATCTGTCAATACAAATTCATTATCTTCCATCACAAACTCCTTGTTTTATTTTCTTAAATTACATTTTAAGTAAAATAATTAAAAAAAACAAATAAATTTTTCCTGTTTTTGTAAATAAAAATCAAATTTTTTGCGTCTATTAATACATTAAGGAAAAATAAAATGAAAAAACTTATAAATCTGATAAACCTGTTTTCCATTTCATCCATTGCATTCACGGTGGTAACAATTATCACCAGGAAATTCAATATCCCGTCGAATATACTGCTGATAATTATTGCTGCTATTTCATTGCTTACGCTTATTATATCCGTAAAATTTAAAAAATCGAATATGCTTTTTGGTATAATTGCTTTTTTAGTTTTATCAACAGCTTTTTGTATTGTAATAAACATAAAGAATTCTGATTATAAAACAGCCGTTAGTTTAATAAATGAATCTGACGGAATAATAGGATCGATCTATTCTTTCCCTTATGAAAAAAACGGTAAAACCGAATTCATTGTAAAGGTAATCGCCGTTAAAAATAAAAAAATAACCGATTATATAAAAATCAAACCGTTTAAAATTTTATTAAAATGTGAAAATAATAATTCAACGATAAAATGCGGTGATATAATATGCGTTGAAAATCCGATAAAACTGCCTGTAGAAAGAATTTATGATTTCAATTACAGGGATTATCTTTTAAATAAGGGTATTTACGGCAAAATAGATGCAGGCTATGACCGATTAAAATTAATAAGTAAAATCAAAAAACCTTTTTATGTAAATATATTATCCAACACTATTTGGAGTATCAGGGAAGCAATAATAAAAAAACTTAAAAGTTCATTCTCTAAAGAAGTATACGGCTTTATTGTCTCAATAATATTCGGCATCAGAAGTGAACTGGATAACGATATATATAATCAATTTAAAAACACCGGATTGATGCATCTTCTCGCAATCAGCGGGCTACACATAGCAGGAGTAGCATTTTTGTTTTTTAAATCATTCAACATCTTTTTATCAAAATCTAAATCCGGCATATTAACCGGTATAATTATAGCTATATTTGTATCAATGATGCTTCAATCGGCTTCCTGCGACAGAGCATTTTATATGTATATTTTTGCATTGTTGTTTTTTATCACAGGATTAAACATTCCAATTTTCAATGTTTTATGTATGACTTACTGTTTACTGATATTTATAAATCCATACTCTATATTTGATGCAGGGTTTCAATTTTCTTTTTTAGCAACAACGGGCATAATTTTATTAAACAATCACTTTGAAGAAAAAATGCTGCCGGCACTCCCGAAATTCATCAAATCTGCTATTTCAGTTTCACTATCATCGTTTTTGTCTGTGGCTTTTCTACAGATTGCATTATTTAAAAGAATACAATTGTTTTCTATTATATCATCAATCTTTATAGTGCCGACATTTACATTATTGTTTTATGTGGCATTTTTTTCAACAATAATTTTATTTTTTACGGATCTGCCTTTTTTAATAAGTTTAACGGAATTTTCAGTTTCCATATTTTTAAAAATTATAGAATTGTTAAATCATATTCCTATACTTAACATTCAAAATGTCCCTGCAATAGCCGGATATCTTGCTCTGCCTTTTATGATATTTTATTTTTATATAATCAATCCATATATATCAAAAAAATTTACAGTATTAAAGCTAAAAAAAATATTTAGCCGAGATGAATTAAAAAAAGCAGCTTAAAATTTATTTCTTCAAATCTCTGACTGCCTGTGCGATAAGATCAAAAATTTCCTCGATATTTTCAATCTCCACACATGAGAATGCAACGCGCAGATCATAATCTCCAAATGAAATAGTGCCGACTCCGTATTTCTTTAACGCATGAAGTCTCACATCATTGCTTTTTACACCCTTGATCTTGAGGCACATAAAATATCCTGCATTAAATGGATAAACGTCCCAGCAGTCAGAATATTTTTTATTATAAACAACTTCCTTTACCTTCAAGGCTCTTGCTTTTAATATCTCATATTTTTCTTGTTTTTCTTTTGCATACTCCGTATTTTTATTTATGGTCAACAATATCGATTGCTTGGTCATAGAACAATTTGATATTGAGCTTCTAATTGCACTGGCTGTTTTATCTTCCAAAGCTGCATAAGCTTCCTTATTGTTCCAATAATCGGTGAATGTTATAAATCCAATCCTGAATCCCCAGACATAGTATTCTTTTGTAAAACCGTCTATTTTAACCGATACTATATTTGGATGAAGCCCTGCAAACCGTGAAAATATCGATCCCTGGATCAATCCATCTTCATAGAGAAGTCCATAATATGCATCGTCACTTACTACAAGAATCTTTTTACCTTTTTCAGCATGTTTTTTTATAATTTCAACTATTATTACAGCTTCTTTTTCAGTAATAGAATATCCCGTCGGATTATTTGGAAAATTAAGAATAAGTATTATCTTCTTTTTTGCCCTGCTTAATGCTTTATCCAGTGCATCTACGTTAAAACCTTTAAGATCATCATTAAAAAACGGGAAGTTTTTGATCACCCCTTTATATCTTGTTTCAAATATAAGACTATAATTATCCCAAAGCATGTCTGGAATTAATATTTCATCACCTTTATCTACAAAAAGATCGCCTACAAGCATCAAGCCGTTGGTTAAAGCCTGAGTAACAACCGGATTGCTTATTTGTTCGGCATTTTTTAAACACGAATTTTCCTTAACAATTTTTTCTCTCCAAAGAGATCGTATCTCAGGCACTCCATGAGGTGATGCATAGGGAAATATTTGTGAAGGTGAGAGATTATTAAAATAACTTTTTAATGAAGCCAGATACATCGGCTCACCTTTTTCTTTTGCAATGCCAATTGTTGCATCATACTTAAATGCATTTTTTTTTGCCTCTTGAGATTGCACAATAATGCCTTTAGGCATATAAAAATCTTTGCCAAGACTACTTAAAAGCTCATAATAAGTTGGTGAACCATTTTTGATTATATTATTCAATTCTTTAGCCAGATCGTTCATTTTAAACTCCATCTCTGTTAAATTATTGATTTTAAATGCAAAATTGACCCTGTGAATATTCTATGAAAATCATTTTCCGGGTAATATCTTGCCGTTATTAAATCGCTTAAATTTTTTGGAACAACGTCTGTTTTATGAATAATTTTACATTCAATAATTAATTCTGCTTCTCTTATCGAAGGAGTTTTGACATTTATCGACTCAACAGCATGTAATCCGGACTCAACGAATTTATTACAAAAAGAACCAGATTTTGAGCCACAGAGGGTCAGAGCTTCATTGTGTTTTGATCCTACTATATTAATAGTAAATTCATCGTATTCTTCTAAAAACCTATAACTATATCTTGAAGGTCTTACCATGACGCTTATAACCGGCTTACTCCACACAACACCTATTTCCAGCCAGCCTATTGTCATAATATTTTTATTTTCCAAAGAATTTCCGGTAACAAGCAAAATCCCTGGCGAAGGAAGCTTGTTGAAAATGAAAGGTACTTTTTCCCAAATTTGATGTAAATTATTTTCCAACATAATTTGTTTGATCCAAAATTTTTCGGAGTATATACGATTATTAAGTAATTGTAAATATATAAATTAGCATAAGTAAAACAATTGTTTGTTTTAACAACGAATGCTATATTAAAAAATGATACAGTTATTTATTTAAAAGGAAATCAAAATGTACGACTTTTATATCGTAGCAACTCCTATAGGCAATTATAATGATATAACTTTAAGAGCTCTAGAAATATTAAAGAATGCTGATTTTATCGTCTGCGAAGAAGAAAATCAATATAAAAAGCTTTTTAGCTTTTTAAAAATAAAAGAGAAAAAATTTATACTTTGCAGTGAGCATAATGAGGATGAGGCTGTAGAATTAACTCTGGATTTGCTAAAAAAAAGTGAAAAAGGCGCTTTAATATCCGATTGCGGTACGCCTTTATTTGAAGATCCCGGGTTTAAACTTATTAGCGAAATTAGAAAAAACAAATTTACTGTTAGCTCTGTCCCCGGAGCGAATTCTTTAATAACAGCCCTGTCTTTATCGCCATTTAAGATTAAAGATTTTTATTATGCTGGATTTTTACCCAAAAAGCAGGAAGAAAGACAAAAAGCATTAAAAAAAATTCTTAAAAAGCTTGAGACAATTGTATTGATAGAGTCTCCATACAGATTAATTAATATAGTATCTTTACTAAATAAATATTTTTATGATAGAAATATATTTATAGCTTGCGATTTAACTCTGCCTACTGAATTTCTAATTTGGGGAAAACCTGCTCAGATTTTACAAAAATTAAAGCAAAAAAAGATAAAAAAAGCAGAATTTATAGTAATTATAGAACATCAAAAAGTAAAAAAATGATAAATTTTTAAAAAACACTTGATTATTTTTCAAAAATTGTTATAAAGAAACTATAATTACTCTAAATATTTGATTTCTTAAAGGATGTACATTGTGAAAAAGCTAGTAAGAAAGAAATACTATACAACATCTGAGGTTGCCAGGATTTTGCATGTTGCTGTCGGTTCTGTGATCAATTGGGTGGATGCTGGAGAAATAAATGCTGTTATTACTCCGGGCGGACACAGAAAAATTCCTTTTAAAGATCTTATTAAATTTTTGGAAACTCATAATTATGAAGTTCCTGTTGAATTAATAGTAAAAAAAGTAGTATATCTTGTTGATGATGAAAAAAGCACACATGATCTATTTACTGAGATGTTTAATATTATTAAGGGCTTTGAACTAAAAAATTTTTTTTCAGGGACAGAGGTGCTTATTGCTATAGGACAGGATCCTCCGCAGGTAATAATAGTTGATATTTTAATGCCTGATTTTGATGGAATCCAGGTTATCAAAAACATCAAAGAAAATGCAAAACTAAAAGATATTCTAGTAATAGCAATCAGTGGCGATAACAGCAAAAAAGAAGAAGCGTTAAAAGCCGGAGCAAATGTATTCTTGCAAAAGCCTATAAATCTTGAAGAATTCAAAGAAGCTATAACAAAAAACGATTGATTTATTCCCTTCCGCTTTGAGTTTGACAGTGTTATAATTCTTTAACCTATGAGAATTCTATAAATTAATCAAACAGTAGTGACAAATGAAATACTTTTAAGTATAAAAACCCAATGGTAAAATATTATCTATACTTGATAAATGGCGATGCTGTAAAAATCCGGCAAAAAAAAATATATTTTGAGGGAATTATAAAATCTTGATAATGCATATCTTGCTTATTTAAGGCATTTCAAATTATATATTAACATTTTAATATAAAAAAACGGCTCCAATAACCGGGAGCCGTTTAAAAAACACTTAATTATTCATCATTGAAGATAGAATTCTACTCTTCTGTTTTTTTCCATAGATTGAATTTCTTCTTTTGTCATGTTGGGTTTTAGAGGGACAATAGGATTGTCAAAGCCTAATCCGACTATTTTCATTCTGTCTGTTTTGATCCCCCTTTTTGAAAGCTCTTTTGCAACAGTCTGAGCTCTCTTTAACGCCAGATCTTTTGCCGCTTTTTCATCGAGTCCTTCCCTGAATTTATTGGCATAACCTTCAATAGTAATATTGTACTTTTGATATTTATTCAATGCTTTTGCAAGAAGATCAAGTACATCCTTGTTTTTTTGTATATTGGTCATTTCGGGGCTGTCTGGTTTAAATTTAATGTTGCTTACTCTTACCTTAAGTCTCCCATCGGGCAATTTAATGACCAGTATATCAATCATGATAGGATCAACCTGTTTTTCTATTTTGTTACCAATATTATCCTCTGCTGTAATTTTTACCGGATAATCTTCAACACTTTCAACTAGTTCGCCCGCAGAGCTTTTGCCGTCCCAGGTGATTGATTCTGGGGGATTGCCATCGCCTTTAAAACTTATAAATTCTGCCTGAGTAAACGGATCATAAATTATGATACTCCAATTTTTTACCCCTGAAACATCATCAGCTTGCATTTGTATTTTCAATTCATCATCAACTCCATCTTCATCAGGAGAAAAATACTTCGGTGAAGTTGTCAATTTTACTGTCGGAGGATCAAGATCAACAGCAAATGATTTAGATTTTACAGTTGTTGTTGTGCCGGCTTTAAAGTTTACAATAAGGCTTGCATAATATGTACCGCCAGTTACATATTTATTCGCCGAAGTTATACCATTCCATTCTATTACCTTAGGCAAATCTTCCGTTTTTGCAATAGTATATACCGGCTTGTCCATATTATCATTTATTACGAGCTTCCAATCCGATACCTCGTTTTCTTTGGTAGGCGTAAATCTTATTTCAAATAATTGACTGTCAAATATTTTATCATTATTTGGACTGAAAGTATTATACGATGCGGTAATAACAATAGGCGTTTCTGCGGTATATACTCGTGTCCTAAATTTTTCCGATTTATAGGTATTGCCGGCTGAATCTATAGATGATAACTGATAATAATATGTCCCATCTTTTACTAGTTTATTGTCGTTATCTTTCCCATCCCATTCTATCTTCTTGGGAGGCTGGCCCTGCCAAATAAAAGTTTTTATTTCTTGTCCTTTATCATTTAAAATTACCCCTTTCCACTCTTCGTTCTCTTTTGATGTATTTTGAAGTATGATAAGCTCATCCTGTATACCATTGCCGTCAGGACTGAAAACATCTGATGAAATTGAAACCGTTGCATTTGGCAGTGTATTATCCAGTATAAATGCCTTTGATTCATTAGACGGATTATTACCATTTGCATAGACAGCTTTTAAGACCGCCTTATAAGAATCCTCAGGACACAGATTGTTTGACTCATCTTTACCGTTCCATGTAATCGGTTTAGGCATACCTGTGCCATTGTATGATTTTACAACATCGCCTTTGCTATTTAAAATATCCATAGTCCAATTTAATAACCCTTCAGACACCGGGATTTCATATGATAATGTAATACTGTCTTTTACATTATCACCGTTAGGTGAGAAATATTCGGCTGAAGCATTTACCTTTACAGGAGTAGCTTTTGTGTCAACGGTTATATTAGTTATAATCTTTTCCCAGTAATTGCCGCCGTTGTCAGTTGAATATATTTTAACCTGATATTTTCCATCCGGCACTTTATTACCCTGGTTATCCTTGCCGTCCCATCCGATTTTATACTGTCCTTTTTCAGTATACTGATATGATCTTACGACTTCTCCTTTCTCGTTTATTATATCTACAGTCCAAA
Source organism: uncultured Spirochaetales bacterium (assembly GCA_964531405.1). Taxonomy (GTDB): domain Bacteria; phylum Spirochaetota; class GWE2-31-10; order GWE2-31-10; family JAFGQB01; genus CAZHHK01. The sequence continues at coordinate 18,235 of CAZHHK010000056.1, forward strand.
TCTGCTTAAAATCCTTATCTAAAACTTTATTGTCCACTTTTGCTTTAATAATATCTATATCTATATAAAGGATATCCTTATTGTTATCATTATTTGGACTGAATAATTTATCGTCGATTTTGGCTTTAACTTCAGGCTTATCTGTTTTAATGATTACCGTCCCGATTATCATATTATCAGGAGTTACATTCTTTTCTCCATCCATTGCAATAAATCTGAATGTATATTTTCCATCGGGTAACAATTTACCAGAATTATCCTTGCCATCCCATCTTATCTGCGGAGGGATTTCTACATTACCTTTTTTAAAGAATAACTTTTGTTTTGCTTCTTCGAGAGTGCCACCGCTTGTAAATATTTTAACCATCTCTTTTTTGTCGTTAAAAATTTCAAGCTTCCAGTATTTTACATCAGCCGTGTCTTTTATATTAATGTCAAAAATTAGCTCATCCTGTACACCATCGCCGTTTGGACTAATTACAGCATTATGCTGTATATAGTTTACTTCAGGAGGCGTTTTGTCGGATAAACAACTGATTAATATAAAAGGGAAAATAATAAAAATAACTAATAATTTTTTTATCATATTTTTCTCCTTTTTTTTATTTGTTATTAATTTCATAGCCTATTATTAAAATGTTAATAAATAAAGCTTAAACACTCATTATACCTTAATTTATTCGATGCTAATTTTAATAACATTCTAACGTATATAAATTTAATATATTATTAATATACAATTTTTACAAATTTTTACTTAAAAAAGTAAAGAAAAGGTAAAATTCCGTTTTTTATTTTCTCTAACTATACCAGAAAGTCTATTGATAAAAATCATTGCAAGTTGTATAATTTTAACCTGGACAACTCCAAAATAATTTTAATAATTCAGGCTTAAAAAATGAAAAATAAAAAAGAAATTTATATAATCAGCACCAAGGCTGGAATAGTAAAAAAACTCAATAAAATACTGGAAGATAATTACAGGCTAAAACAGATAAAAAACATAGGCTCTAAAATTTCTAATACAATTGTGCTGTTTGATCTTACAGGATACGACTTGAGTGACTTAAAAAAACTTGCTAGACAAAAAATAACCGCAGAAAACAATTTGCGTTTTTTTGACTATAACATAGTACCGCTTGCAATAATCGATGAAAAGCAAAAAAAGCACTCAGACGCTGTTTTAAAATTAAATTTTGAAGATTTTTTAATCCATCCTTTTTTTGATAATAAAGTAATTGCAACAATAAACAACACAATCCATAATGTCGATTATATTAATGAAATAAACACCTTAAATCAGCTTGGAATAGAGCTGTCCAGTGAAAACAACCCAGATGTATTGCTCCAAAAAATCCTCTCAACATGCCGTGATCTTACCTTGTCCGATGGTGGCAGTATCTACACAGTACTCCCTGGTGTTGATCCTGAGAAAAAAACAAAGATGCTCTGCTTTCAATATTCACAAAACGACACTCTGGGAAATATATATGAAAAATTCACCATCCCTATAAACAAGAACAGTATCTCAGGATACGTGGCATTTGATAAAAAAACTTTAAATATTGCAGACTGTTATAAAATACCAAAAGACGCTGAGTATAAATTTTTTGATAATTTTGACAAGGCAAACAATTATATCACAAGATCGATGATGACGGTGCCTATGATAAATCATGTAGGCGATGTAATTGGTGTGGTACAATTAATAAACAGGAAAAAACAAAAAAACATTATACTTGATACAAAAGAAAAAGTTGATAAGTATGTAATTCCTTTTGATTTTAAGTGTGAAAGACTTATCCGTTCTCTGACATCTCAGGCATCGATTAGTCTTGAAAATTCAATGCTATATAAAGAATTAAAAGATATCTTCGATAGCTTTATAGAGGCTTCTGCGCTCGCCGTTGAAAGCAGAGATCCGTCAACTGCAGGACATTCAAGAAGGGTGTCGATATACAGTGTTGCCATTGCAAAGGAAATAAACAGGGCTTCGGAAGGACCTTTTAAAAATGTTTATTTTTCGGATGATGAGTTGCTGGCAATAAGATACTCGGCGTTACTTCATGATTTCGGCAAAATAGGTATAACGGAAAATGTTTTAACAAAAAGTGAAAAAATCATGTTAAGCGAATTTGAAATAATCAAAGAGAGATTTGAAACCATAAGATATCACATAGGAACAAAGATTGCTGACAAGGAAGACCAGCAGAAAGAATTAATAAAAATCGATGAATATTTCAAATTGCTTGAAAAAGCAAAAGTGCCCGGGAGATTGACTGAATCCGAAATTGATTCTCTAAATGAGCTTGCAAAAAAGAAATATATAACAGTAAAAGGCGAAGTAAAACCTTATTTGACAGACAACGAACTTAAATCATATTTAATTCAAGAAGGCAGTCTTACAAAAGAAGAAAGAGATTTAATAAGAAGCCATGTTTTTCATTCATTCAAATTTCTTGATGAAATACCATGGCCTTCAAATTTAAAAAAAATACCAAGGATTGCCTTTACCCATCATGAAATGATGGACGGCTCAGGTTATCCAAACAACTTGAAAGCCGATGAAATACCTTTAGAAACTCAAATACTTTGTGTTGCGGATTTATACGATGCGCTTGTGTCAAGCGACAGACCATACAAGAACAAAATAGACGTAGATGATACTCTGAAAATACTTAAAAAAGATGCAGATAGCGGCAAGCTTAATAAAGATATAGTAGATTTATTTATTAACACAAGGTTATATGAAAAATATAGTTTCTAACATCAAATTTTTAATATTTTATCTCCTTTCCGAGTATCCAAAAAGTATAATGACATCAAGAATTGTTTTATTAGTATAATTTTCTCTTATTGGGGTCAGAGCTAAAAAAAATCATAAAATTTTAAATATTTCTTCTCTCATTTGTA